>JBJEQS010000371.1:0-6032 GCA_051881875.1 Oscillospiraceae bacterium | reverse complement strand
CAGTATATGCAGATGAAGCAGAGGCTGAAACTTTGGAGATAACTCTCTGTGATACAGCAACAGAAACAGAGGTAATACTTCGTTACGGAGTAATTGAAAAGTATGATATTATTACAAGAAGTGCAGTCATACGAAACTGCGGAAAGTCTGATATTACTATAGAAAAAGCTGCAAGTCTTTGTCTTGATATTCCTCATGGGGAATGGGAATGGCTTCATTTTCATGGCAGACACACTATGGAACGAATGCCCGAAAGAACTCCTCTTATCCATGGTATTCAGGAGAGTTCCAGTACCCGTGGAACGTCAAGTCATCAGCAGAATCCATCGGTAATTATCTGCTCACCTGACTGCAATGAAATGAGCGGTCAATGTATCGGAGCATTCTTTGTTTACAGCGGAAGCTTTCAGATACAGATTGAATGTGACCAGCTTAATCAGGTTCGCATGACAATGGGAATACACCCTGAACTTTTCAGCTGGAAGCTTAAATCTGATGAGGAATTTCAAACCCCTGAAGCCGTTATGACATTCAGCAGTCATGGATTATCCAAAATAAGCCATAATTTCCATAAAATCATTCGTGAACACGTCTGTCGTGGAAAATACAAGCTGGCAGAACGCCCCGTCCTTGTAAATAACTGGGAGGCAACATACTTCGACTTTGACGAGGAGAAAATTCTGAAAATCGCAGAACAGGCTTCAAAGCTTGGAGTTGATATGCTGGTGCTGGACGATGGCTGGTTCGGCAAAAGGGACGAAGATTCATCTGGTCTGGGAGATTGGTTTGTCAATGAGAACAAGCTCAAAGGCGGATTAAAACAGCTTACCGAAAAAATAACAGCAATGGGTATGAAATTCGGCATATGGTTTGAGCCTGAAATGGTATCCGAGGACAGTGACCTTTATCGTATTCATCCTGAATGGGCAATTCAGATACCCGGCAGAAAACCTATGCGTGGACGTTATCAGCTTGTTCTGGATATGTCACGAGGAGATGTACAGGATTATTTATATCAGTCAATAAGCAATATTCTGAGAAGTGCTGATATATCCTATATTAAGTGGGACATGAACCGCAGTATCAGTGACTGGTACTCAGAAAAACTTTCTGCTGATTGTCAGGGAGAACTTCCTCATCGTTATATGCTTGGTCTTTATGCATTGTTAGATAGGTTAACTAATGAATTCCCGAATGTTCTTTTTGAAGGATGCAGCGGAGGCGGAGGAAGATTTGATGCAGGAATGCTGTATTACTGTCCGCAGATTTGGTGCAGTGATGATACCGATGCATATGAGCGTACAAAAATACAATACGGTACATCATTTATTTATCCCGTTTCAGCGATAGGTTCACACGTTTCAATAGTGCCAAATCACCAGACAGGAAGAATTACTCCTCTTGAAACAAGAGCAGTCACTGCAATGTCAGGAAGTTTCGGATATGAGCTTGATTTAGGCAAACTTTCTGACGATGAAAAAACAGCAGTTACAGAGCAGATTAAGCATTTCCGAAAATTCGGTTCGCTTATCCATAACGGAAAATATTATCGTCTGACAAATCCGATGACGGATAATTCAGCACTTTGGAGTTATGTTTCTGAAAGTAAAGATGAGGTTCTTGTACATGGCATGATATACCGCACAGAGCCGAATATGAAACGCAAAGCAATAAGACTTGCAGGACTTGATGAGAACGCAGAATATCAGCTTGTCGGAACAGATGAGAAATATAATGGACTGGCTCTGATGAATGGTGGAATACTTCTTCCGCAGTCATGGGGAGATTACTATACAGTTGAAATTTATTTGAAAAGAAAGGAGAGAAAAAGCATATGAAGATAAATGATTTATTAAATAATTTGAATACAGGTCAGTTTGATGAAAAATTCCGTTTGCTTTATGGAGAGTCTGAAATCGGCATACAGAAAACACGATATATAAAAGCTGTGGAAAAATTTACAAAATTGTATCCCAATCATAAGGATATTAAAATTTACTCTGCACCCGGAAGAACGGAAATCGGCGGTAATCATACTGACCATCAGCATGGCTGCGTTATTGCAGCGGCAGTGAATCTTGATGTTATAGGAATAACTTCATTTCATAATGAGAAGGTTATCCGTATACAGTCCGAGGGATATAAAGGATTTGAGATTGAACTCAATGACTTGTCTGTCCATGAAAATGAGCATGGTTCATCTGCGATAGTGCGTGGAATAGCATCAAAATTTACGGAAATGGGTGTAGAAATCGGTGGGTTTGATATGTACGCAACATCTGATGTTCTTAGCGGAAGCGGAATTTCTTCTTCAGCAGCATTTGAAAATCTCATTTCTACTGCAATAGACCAATATTATAACAGCGGAAAAGCAGGTGCAGTCGAAATTGCAAAGATAGGACAATATGCTGAAAATGTTTACTTCGGAAAGAAAAGCGGTCTGATGGACCAGATGGTTTCATCGGTGGGAGGATTTGTATTTATTGACTTTGAAGATGTTGAAAATCCTGTCATTGAACAGATTGACTTTGATTTCAGAAGTACCGGCTATGAAATAGTTATAACAGATACAAAGGGCAGTCATTCTGACCTGACTGATGATTATACAGCAGTTCGTACGGAAATGGAAGCAGCAGCTTCATTTTTTGGAAAGAAGGTTCTCCGTCAGGTTGATGAGCAGGAATTCCGGGCAAATATATCAGCTCTCAGAAAGTCAGTTTCTGACAGAGCCATACTTCGTGCAGTACATTTCTTTACTGAAAATAAAAGAGCCTGCATGGAGGCTCAGTCACTGAAAAACAACAATTTTGCAGAATTTCTTTCGCTTGTTCAGCAGTCGGGAGATTCCTCTGCAAACTATCTGCAAAATCTCTATTCAGCTAAAAATCCCACAAGGCAGGAAATTCCGCTTGCACTTATGCTTGGAAAAAATATATTGAATAACAGTGGTGCTGTTCGGGTTCATGGAGGAGGATTTGCAGGAACTATTCAGGCATTTGTGCCGGAAAATCTGCTTGAAAAATATATTGAAACCATGAACACAGTCTATGGTTCGGATTCATGCTATGTACTGTCCGTCAGACCGGCTGGCGGCATAGAAATTATCTAAGACAGGAGGAATAGAAATGAGTGTTCTTGTTTTAGGCGGAGCCGGATATATCGGTTCACATACGGCATTGGAATTGATACGAAATGGTGAAGAAGTTATCATTGCGGACAATCTTGCGACCGGTCACATAGAAGCTGTTCCTGATGGTGCAAAATTTTATCAGGGCGACTTGCATGATAAAGCATTTCTGGACAGAATTTTCGAAATAGAGAGCATTGATTCAGTCATTCATTTTGCAGCATATTCTCTTGTAGGAGAAAGTGTAGCCAATCCTCTGAAGTACTATGACAACAATCTTTGCGGTACGAAAATTCTGCTTGATTCAATGGTTGAGCATCATATTGACAAGATAGTTTTCTCCTCTACAGCAGCAACTTACGGAGAGCCTGAAAATATTCCGATTCTTGAAACTGACCGCACTCAGCCAACTAATCCATATGGCGAAACAAAGCTTGCTATGGAGAAGATGTTTTACTGGACTTCAAAAGCTCATGGAATGAGATATGTTTCTTTGCGTTATTTCAATGCCTGCGGAGCTGATAAATCAGGAAAAATCGGTGAAGCTCATAATCCTGAAAGCCATCTTATTCCTCTTATTCTTCAAGTTCCTAATGGAAAGCGTGAGAGTGTTTCTATTTACGGCACAGATTATGATACTCCGGACGGCACTTGCATCAGAGATTATATTCATGTTACTGATTTAGCACAGGCACATATTCTTGCGGTAAAGTATCTGAGAAACGGCAATGACAGCAATATTTTTAATCTTGGAAATGGCGTCGGATATTCAGTAAGAGAAGTCATAGAGATGGCAAGAAAAGTAACCGGTCACCCAATTCCTGCAATTGAAACTCCAAAACGGGAAGGTGACCCTGCAAGACTGATTGCATCAAGTGAGAAAGCAAAAGCTATTCTTGGCTGGAAACCGGAACATGACAGTCTTGAGGAGATTATCACTGATGCATGGAATTGGCATAAAAGCCATCTGAATGGATTTGAAAAGTGAGGCGGTCTTATGATTTACAAAGCAATTCAGGGATTGATTGACCATGCTGTAAATGCTGAACTGATTACAGAAGATGATATTTATGTTGTGCGTAATCAGATTATGGATATACTTCATCTGACAGACTGGTATGATGAAAACGGCTTGTCAGGAAACGTTGAGGAAATTCTCAGCATCATAACAGATTATGCCTGTGAAATCGGTATCATAGAAAATACAGCTGTGCAGCGTGATTTGTTTGATACAAAAATTATGGGTGTATTCACACCGTTTCCTCATGAAATAAATTCAGAATTTCAGCATAAATATGCACAATCCCCTAAAACTGCAACAGACTGGTACTATGATTTCAGTAAAAAACTGAACTATGTTCGTTCTGAAAGAATTGCAAAAGATATGAAGTGGACATATAAGTCTGAGTATGGTACACTTGATATTACCATTAATCGCTCCAAGCCGGAAAAAGACCCGAGAGATATTGCTGCTGCAAAGACACAAAAGGCTGCTTCTTATCCGAAGTGTCAGCTTTGTGCAGAGAATATGGGCTTTGCAGGACACCTCACACACCCTGCAAGGCAGAACCTCAGACCTGTTAATCTTGATATTCAGAGCAGAAAGTGGTATCTGCAATACTCTCCATATGGTTACTACAATGAGCATTGTATTGTTTTCAATAAAGAGCATATCCCTATGGTTATTGATTATTCTGTATTTGAAAAACTGTTTGACTTCGTGGAACAGTTTCCGCATTATTTTATCGGTTCAAATGCTGATTTGCCAATAGTAGGTGGTTCTATCCTGACTCATGAGCATTTTCAGGGAGGAAATTATACTTTTGCAATGGCAAATGCTCATATTGAAAAATATTTCATTATGGAAAATTACCCCGGTGTTTCTGCTGGAATCGTAAAGTGGCCTATGTCAGTAATACGACTTTCCTCTGATAACAGAACAGAACTTGTGCAGGCTTGTTCAGATATTCTTGAAAAATGGAGAATGTATACTGATGAAAGTGCCGGCATCTACGCACAAACAGACAATATACCACATAATACAATTACTCCTATTGCAAGAATGCGTGACAATAAGCTGGAATGTGACCTTGTCCTGAGAAATAATCTTACTTCCGAGGAGCGTCCTCTTGGAATATTCCACCCCAATCCGTCACTTCATCATATCAAAAAAGAAAATATCGGACTGATTGAGGTTATGGGACTTGCAGTACTTCCATCACGTCTTGCAGAGGAACTTGAAATTTTAAAACATGCAATGCTTAAAGGCGATGACCTGCATTCAAACTCCAAAACAGCCTCTCATGCAGAATGGGCAGAACAGTTGCTTGCAGAGCACACGGAATTTTGCAATGAAAATGCAGAGGCTATACTTCAAATGGAAATTGGTAAAGTTTTTGAGCAAGTCCTTTGTGATGCAGGTGTTTTCAAGAGAAATGAAGATGGAATGAAGGCATTCAATAGATTTATCATGAAACTGACAGGTGAATAAAATGAAAAAATTTGATGTTTGTGCATTAGGTGAGCTTCTGATTGATTTTACTGAAAATGGAATCAGTCCACAGGGAAATCCGATAATGGAAGCAAATCCGGGAGGTGCACCATGATTACATGAAGCACAGGTGAAAAAATAAATGTGATAAGTCACCAAAAATAATTCAGCAGGAGAATATAAAAGAAACTCCTGCTGATTTTTTTACACGCAAATCAATTTTTAAAATAATGTGAGTTCGACAATCAAAAGACAAAAGTTTTGGTCAAGCTTTTTGCGGCAAGTTGCCGCCTCCACTTTTCAGTATTTTGTTTTAACCAAGCGGTCGGGTAGGTACAAAAAGATTTTATTAAGCTAAAGGCGAAACCAAAAGTTTTTGCCCAGCTTTTTTCAAAAAGCTGGCGGTTTCCAAAG
>JBJEQS010000370.1:0-6040 GCA_051881875.1 Oscillospiraceae bacterium | reverse complement strand
CCGTTTCGCTCATTCGAGCGACCAAAGGCTCTGCCTTTGGAAACCGCAAGCTTTTAAAAAAGCTTGACCAAAACTTTTTCTTTGGATTGTCGAACTCACATATACTGCGAACATATAAAAAAGCACCTCCGCATATTTCAGCGGAAGTGCCTTTTATATTAATTCAGTAAATTATTAATTCAAATTATTACTTTGTTGGGTCAAGTGAAGTAATTGTATTGATAAGGAACTTCTTAATCTGTGAGAGGTCCTTAACATCAAATACACCGTCCTGAGGTGGGCAAACATCGCCGTTAGCAAGACCCTGTGGTGTGAGTTCCTTCATCTTAACGAGAGCCTGAGCACCCATTGTTACATCTCTTACGTCAACTTCGCCGTCAACGTTTGTATCGCCCCAAACTGTAGCAGCCGGGAGATCCGGGTCAGGAGTACTCTGTGTATTATCAGTAGCCTTAGTAGTTGTAGTAGATTCTGAAGCTTCTGTAGCCTTAGTAGTTGTAGTTGTTTCTGAAGCAGAAGTTGATGCAGTTGTCTGTTCAGGCTGCTGAGCTTCGCCTGTTACATAAGCAGCCTTCTTGCCTTCTTCAGCAGTTGGAGCAACGTCCTGGAGGAAGCTTACTGTCCAAGCGAGAGGAGCATTCCAGTTGATTGTAACTTCGTTTGTTGACCATGATTCGATGTGGTCGAGGTAGCAAAGCTGTGGAGCAATTGTATTTACCTTGTAGCCCATACCCTTAATCCATGGGTCCTGCATAGCGGAGTTAGGACCGCCTGAGAGAACACCTGCCGGAGCCATTGGGAATGTCTTATCGAGCTGATATGACCAGAATCTGTGGTGTGGATATGTTGTAGCGTGTTCACCATAGCCTGTTACATATGACTGTTCAAGCGGGTTACGTCCCATGATGTAGTCCATACCTGTTGCAACGCCGTTAATGTAATCCATATTACCTGTGATGTCATAAGCGTAAGCCATAACAAGACAGTTGTTGATAACGAATGAGTTTGAACCCCATTCATAACCTGTGATAGAGCCTGTGATAGACTTATCTGTATATGTAGCAGGTCTGTAAGGAATACCGAAGCCCTGCTTGTCTTCTTCGTCAACGTAGCTCTGAGCAACTGCAACGATTGAATCGTAAACAGTCTGCTTATCAGCAGCATCGAGCTTATCGCCGTGGAGAGCGAGTGAAAGTGTACCAAGACCGGCTGTACAGCCCCAGTTGAATGAGCTGAATGAACCGCTGTTTTCACCGCCGCTGAGGTTGTTAACTACCTTGAATGCGTCCTTGTAGCCCTTCATATCTGTGAGGTATGATGAATCGCCTGTTGTGATATAAAGTTCGCAAGCTGCCCAGTAGAAATCGTCCTTAACTTCGTTGTCACCGTAAGCTCCGCCGCCTCTGTCCTGAGTCATTGAAGCGTAGTTTTCAGGGTCTTTCTTAGCAGCTTCATAAGCCTTCTTAGCAGCTGTAAGGAGAGTATCTGCATAATCAGGGTCATACTGTTCCCAAAGTCTTGCAGCCTGAGCAGCAGTAGCAGCAACGTTAAGTGTAGCAGCTGTTGTTACAGGCTTAACGATACGGATAAGGTCATCTTCTTCAGGTCTTACAGCAAGAGCAGTCCACTTGTAGTCATGCATCTTGTGGTAAACCATGCCGTCATCTCTCTGCATCTTGAGGAAGAAGTCGAGTTCTATCTTAGTTTCATCGAGGATATCCGGAATACCGTTTCCTGATTCAGGAATCTTGATGTCTGCACCATCTTCCATTGTACCGCTGTTTTCAGCCTTGATTGAACGCTCATACATATTGTTGAGAGTCCATACTGAAATACCGCCGTTAACAACGTATTTACCATGGTCACCGGCATCGTACCAACCGCCTGTTACGTCAATCTGGCCATTTGATTTGTCGATGTCTGAACCATCTGAAGCGTAGTCGTCTTTCCATTCATTCTGAATGTAAGCCTTGTCAGGATTATGACCAGCCTTAGCAGCAAGAGCAGTTGTATCGCCGCTTGTGATGTACTTGGAATCAAGACTTACACCTGAACGGTTGAGGTAGTAGTAGTTTACAGCGTTTGTGAAAAGACCGTCATAAACCCAGTTGCCGATATTGAATGGCAAGCTTGTGCTGTTTCCGCATACAACTGTGAAGTCAGTACCTTCTTCTGTAAGGTCTGAGAAGTCAGCAACCTGAACATACATACCTGAATCTGCGTCATCTATTGTAGCACTTGTTGTACCTGTGTAAACAGTGTTGCCGCTGCCGTCCTTAACTGTAAATGACTGAGGAGCAGCACTTGCTGAATCAACTACAACAGTAGCCTGTTTCTGAAGATTTGTGTAGTAACCTGTCTGGTTAACTTCAACGCCTGCGATTACATATTCGCCTTCGTCAACATAGTCATCATCAGGTCTTGAATCGTTTGTGAGTGACATATTATCGAATACGATAGTTGTACCTTCTGAGAAGCAGCCGCCTGAAGTCCACTGACCATCACCGCCGAGGTGGAAAGCCCATTCAGCAACTTCTACGTCCTTAGTAGGTGAGAAAGTACATTCCATTGAGTATTTCTCGTTAGCAGATACAGAGATACAATCCCACTTCTGGTCGAAGTCGCTTGAACCTGTACAGTTGTTGTGCCATACTTCAACGTCGCCTGCGAGGTTACCAATCTTTGTATAGAACTTACCTGCCTTGTCAGCTGTGAGCTCATATTTGATTGTATATTTATCACTTGCTCTCATTACAAGGCCTCTGTGACGGAACTGGCAGTCCCATCTGTCGTCACCGCCGTTTGATTTTCCGCCCGGATTTACAATCTTGGCAGTATAAACGCCGCCTGAGATGTCGAATTCCATTTTACCAGGTGATGATTCACAAACGTGCCATGGAAGACCTTTTTTGTCGAATGTTGTTTCACCAAGAAGCTGACCTGCTGAAGCAGCTATAGGTGTTACTGCTGTTGCAGCTGTAAGACAAAGTGCAGCAATCTTAGCGAGATTTTTCTTTGCATTACCCATTTTAATCGTTCCTCCTCAAAAAATAAAAAATAAAAAACAAATTCAGCATACGGGGCATTTCCGTATGATTACGTCATTATACAATGTGAAAGAACTGTGATATTCATTTCACTTTATCGACACTATAATTATAATATATTAAAAAATTTTTGTAAATAGCTATCCGAAAGTTTGGAAGTTCATATATATATCAAGGTTTTTAATTGTGCATTATGACAATAAAAAGCTGTTTTAAGACGGATTTTAGAGGAAAACAATGTCATGTAACGGTTTTCAAAAATTAATCTTTTGTCATGTTGCATATGAAAACCTTTACATTTGAAAGCATCATTTTGCAGCACATTCAACAAATTATTATAAGCTATTTTATCATTTATATATAAAAGCGTGTGTTTTCAGCTTGTTAATGGATTTATTTTGAATTTATGTATCATATTTCCTTGATTAGCTGTACAATGTATGATTTTAGTTATTTCCAACAAAAACGCTTTTCAGGGATATTCTGCTAAAGCGGTATTCAGACAGCATACTCAATTGACAATAAATTTATAAAGAGTTATAATTAATAGGCTGAAAAAAATAATTATTATGAAACAGGCATGAGCCTGAAACAAACAGGAGGAATATTCATTTATGAACAATGAAATTTTTGAAAAAGCTTCCGTCCCAAAGGCAGTCTTTACGCTTGCCGTCCCGACGGTTATAAGTATGCTGGTAACAATTATATACAACATGGCGGATACATTTTTCGTTGGTCAGACGCATAATGCAGACCAGGTTGCCGCCGTATCAATCACCATGCCGCTTTTCACTACATTCATGGCATTCGGAAATCTTTTCGGTGTCGGCGGAAGTTCTTTCATATCAAGAGCATTAGGTCAGCATGACGATAAAAAGGTAAAGAACATTTCAAGCTTCTGCTTTTATGCCTGTATCGCAGTATCGGTTATACTTACAGCTTTATCCGTTATGAATATGGATTTTCTTCTCAAACTTATTGGTGCAAGTGAAAACACCGCTGAATATGCAAGAGATTATCTTATATACATATCATATGGTTCAGTATTTATAGTACTTTCAAACGCTCTTTCAAATATAGTAAGAAGTGAAGGAGCTGCAAAATATGCCATGATTGGAATGATGATTGGTACAGTGGTTAATATAATCCTCGACCCGATTATGATTCTTGCAATGAAAATGGGAGTAGCCGGAGCAGCAATTGCTACACTTATAGGAAATGCCTGTTCAATCGCTTTTTATGTGTTTTATATAGTAAAAAAGAGTGCTGTTCTCTCAATATCCCCGAAAAATTTCAAGATGTCAGACGGCATTGCTCTGAATGTATTTATGATAGGTATTCCTGCAACATTCAACAATCTTCTTATGAGTATTTCCAATATAATCCTCAACAATCATCTCGTAAACTATGGTGATGCACCTGTTGCGGCTATGGGTGTTGCTCTCAAGGCTAATATGCTGGTAGTATTTTTGCAGATGGGTATTGCAATGGGTATTCAGCCGCTTATCGGATACAATTTCGGTGCGGGCAATCTCAAACGCATGAAGTCAATAATGAAATTTTCCGCATTATGCACAGTAATTCTCGGAACAGTCCTCACAACTGTATATTTTCTTAATACATCATCAATAATAAGCATATTTATTGATGACGACGCAGTTATTGAATATGGTATTCAGATGATTAAGGCTCTTATGCTGTCAGGTCCGTTACTTGGAATAATGTTTGTATTTACATTCTCATTTCAGGCAATGGGCAAGGCAATCCCCTCACTTATTCTCTCAATAAGCCGTCAGGGGCTTATATATATTCCGTCAGTAATCGTGCTTGACAGGATAATCGGACTTGACGGATTAATATTTGCACAGCCTATATCTGATATTGCCTGCCTTATTATGTCAGTATGTATGTTCTTATTCTTCAATAAGGGCTTCAGGGAAAAAGAAAAGGAAAGTGAAGTGAAAATCAATGGCTGATTATAAAGTATGCGGAAATGATATACATTTAAAGAAAAAGGATTTTGAATTAGCCGATACGCTCGACTGCGGACAGGCATTCCGATGGACTGCAAAGGAAAACGGCAAAGGATATACAGGATATTTCCTCGACAGATTTCTTGAGCTTGATGATACGGGAGATACGATAATTTTCCGAAACTCGTCCGAAAGCGATTTTAATAATGTATGGAGAAATTATTTCGATTTGGATACTGATTATACATATCTGAAAGAATTATTTTCTCAGGACGAAACAATGAAAAAAGCGTGTGAATATGCCGGAGGAATAAGACTTCTCAGACAGAATTCATGGGAAACGATATGTTCATTTATTATCTCACAGAATAACAATATTCCAAGGATAAAGAAAATCATATCAAATATGTGTGAGCATTACGGAGGATTTCCGACAGCTGAAATGCTTGCCGCTGAAACTCCGGAAAGCATAGATTTTCTGAAAACGGGGTTTCGTGCGAAATATATAATAGATGCCGCACAGAAAGTCGCTTCGGGAACTTTAAAGCCTGATGAAATCGCATTGAAGCCGCTTGATGAAGCAAGAAATGAACTTATGACTGTAAAGGGAATAGGGCCGAAAGTTGCTGATTGCGTACTGCTTTTCGGAATGTATCGTACAGATGCATTTCCGATAGATGTATGGATAAAAAGAGCAATGGCGGAATATTATCCTGATGGTTTTCCTAAGGAATTCGATAAATACAAGGGTATAGCACAGCAGTATTTATTCCATTATATACGGCGGCAAGGTGCCGCCTCCGGTGTTTAGTCAATATTTTTCTTTGTGGCAACCAATTATATATGACTTACCTTGCATATAACCATAGTGTCAGCATAAAAATTCCGCCTTATCCAAGTGGTCGGGCAGGTAAAAAATGCAACAATTAAGATATGCAACGAAATTGCAGGTGGCGGCTCGCCGCAAGTTTTTGCCCAGCTTTTTTCAAAAAGCTGGCGGTTTCCAAAGGCAGAGCCTTT
>JBJEQS010000369.1:0-6048 GCA_051881875.1 Oscillospiraceae bacterium | reverse complement strand
TGCGTTCGCACAAACTTTTTTTGGAAAAAGTTTGACAAAAAACTTTTCTGAACGACGTTTAGGGCGGGGGCTGACGCCCCCACACCCCCGTTTCGCTCATTCGAGCGACCAAAGGCTCTGCCTTTGGAATCCGCAAGCTTTTGAAAAAGCTTGACCAAAACTTTTTCTTTTAGTCGTCGAACTCATTTTATATTATTATATTCTGTACTGTTTATTAAAGTGCCCAGATATCTCTTGCATAGTCCTCTACTGCTCTGTCTGCTGAGAATATTCCTGCACCGGCAATATTCATAAGTGACATCTTTGACCACTTTTCCTTATCTGTGTAAAGTGATGAAATCTTAGCCTGTGCTTCTCTGTATGAGTCAAAGTCAGCAAGTACCATATACGGGTCAGCAGTCTTGAGTGAATTTGCAACCTCATCAAACTTACAGCCGTTGATACCGTAGTACATACGGTTAACTGCATTTCTTACTGTTTCATTGCTGTTGAATATGTCTTCCGGTCTGTAACCTCTTGCCTTGAGAGCTTCTGCCTCTTCTGTCTTCATACCGAAGATTACGATATTGTCATCTCCGACAGCTTCCCTGATTTCAACATTTGCACCATCAAGAGTACCGAGTGTTACTGCACCATTGAGCATAAGCTTCATATTTCCTGTACCTGATGCTTCTGTACCTGCAAGTGAAATCTGTTCGGATACATCAGCGGCAGGCATAAGAAGTTCTGAAAGTGTAACTCTGTAATCTTCGAGGAAAAGTACATTCATCTTCTTTGAAATAGCAGGATTCTTTCTTATTTCCTCTGAAATTGCCCAAATCATCTTGATAATCTGCTTTGCAAGATAGTATCCCGGAGCAGCCTTTGCAGCAAATATGTATGTTCTTGGTACATAATCTGCATTCGGATTTTCAAGGAGATAGTTATAATCGGCAATAATATTTGTCGCATTGAGGTGCTGTCTTTTATATTCATGCAGACGCTTTACCTGTACATCAAATATGCTGTCTGCATCAATTGCAAACGGTGTGTTTGTATGGTCTGCAACATATTTTGCAAAGCGTTCCTTGTTCTCCTTTTTGATTTTGCGGAGATTTTCAAGGACAGCACTGTCATTTGCAAATACTGCAAATTTCTTCAGTTCGCTTCCGTCCTTCAGGAACTTGTCGCCGATTTTTTCCTCAAGAAGTGATGTAAGTCCCGGATTGGACTGATAGAGCCATCTTCTGTATGCGATACCGTTTGTAACGTTCTTGAACTTTGCAGGAGTATCAAGGTATTCATCATGGAATACATCACGCTTGATGATTTCAGAGTGAAGCTTTGATACGCCGTTTACGCTGTGTGAGCCGGCAACGCAGAGTGTAGCCATATGAATCTGATTGTCCTTGATGATGGACATTCTTGAAACTCTTGCACTGTCGCCGCCTGTGTGTTCCATAAGTTCATGGCAGTATCTGTTGTTTATTTCAACGATGATTGAGAAGATACGGGGAACAATTCTCTTAACGAGGTTTACGTCCCACTTTTCAAGAGCCTCTGCCATTACTGTATGGTTTGTATAGGCAAATGTATTTGTAACGATATGCCATGCCTTTTCCCATGAGTATCCGCAGTCATCGAGAAGTATTCTCATAAGTTCAGGGATAGCAAGTGTCGGGTGTGTGTCGTTGATATGGATAGCAACCTTTTCATGCAGATTGTCAAGTGTGCCGTAAACTGCCATATGATTGTTTACTATATCGCCCACTGAAGCCGCACACATGAAATACTGCTGACGGAGTCTGAGTGATTTTCCTTCAAGGTGATTATCGTTAGGATAGAGAACCTTTGAGATTGCATTTGCTATTGAGTTCTGACCGAGAGCCTTTGCATAGTCGCCCTGATTGAACATAGCCATATCAAAGCTCGGACATTTTGCTGACCAAAGACGAAGAACAGATACGCCTTCACTGCCGTAGCCTGATACATACATATCTGACGGTACAGCAACAACTGTACTGTAATTTTTATGTGAGATGTGGTGATACTGATTATCCCAGTATTCGTTGAGTTCACCCTCAAAGTGAACCTCAATTGCCATTTCAGGCTTTTCCTCAAGCCATACGCCGCCGCCCGGAAGCCAGTTATCCGGAAGCTCTGTCTGCCAGCCTTCTTCAATCTTCTGCTTGAAGATACCGTATTCATAACAGATTGAATAACCCATTGCCGGATATGCCTGTGTTGCAAGACCGTCAAGGTAGCAGGCTGCAAGTCTTCCAAGACCGCCGTTTCCAAGTCCTGCATCAGGTTCGCAGTCATAGATTTTTTCGATATTTACATTCATGTCGCCGAGCAAATCTCTGACATCATTCTGAATTCCGAGATTGTAAAGGCTTGTTTTGAGTGAACGGCCCATAAGGAATTCCATTGAGAGATAATAAACCTGCTTCTTGCCCATTGAATGAGCCTTGTTTATGAAACGTTCTCTCTTTTTCTTGAGCATTTCAACTACTACCTTTGAAAGTGCCTTGTAAATCTGAAGATTGGAGGCTTCATCAGGTGATACATTGAAATCCTCCTGAAGAACTGCTATAAAATCCTGTTTAAGAATTTCCTTCTGAGTAGGTGCCGGTGTTGATTTTGCCATACTATTACTCCTTCTCCGGCAATAAACTTTTAATAAAAATCCGTCATGTGCCGGAATGACGCATATTTTTTTTATTTTTTATTTCACACATAAATTATACACCATAATAGTGGCTATTTCAATAGCACATTTAAACAAAATTTATTTGCAATTAGCCCTGTGTATTTGAAAACAACGATAATTCGCCGTTTGCAGCACATTTCTTTCATTGCCGGCACTATAATTCCATAAAAAAGGCAATACTATATAAGCAATTGATTATTAAATGAATATTGGCTAAATATTCCTTGGCTTTATTGTACAATTTGACGTTTTTCATATATTTTCAATATTTTGATAGTTTTTTATTGACATTTGTCAAGCGTTATGCTAAAATAATATTAAAGAAATATTAGTATATGGGCAAACTTATTGAAAAATAAGGACGCAAAGCCATGGGTCTGAAAGTATTTTCTATTAGTATGACAGCCGGTTGCCGCTCGTTAGGAGTGTCATAAAAATAACTATTACGGCTGTTATCTATATGAGGATAACAGCTTTATTTATTTCAGACAATTACATAAAGGAGGTAGTATTATGAAAGATAATAATGAAAATAATAACAATAAGAAAAGTTTTAAAAGAAAATTTTTAGCTGCTACGCTCGGTGCTCTCATCGTTGTAAATATTATTTCTGTATGCGACTTTTCAGTTGTAAAATTCGGCGATTTCTCTGCTAACCTCAGTAATCCTGATTTTGTTACCATGTCAGTCGATGAGGTTGATGAGGAAACCAAAAATACTTTTGAACAGTTAGTAACTGACGGTATTGCCAATTTTGAAAATATAGTACCTATATCAGAACTTACTCTGTCAAGTAATGCAGCTGTTGATTTAATGTCCGACTTTCTTCAGAAACACCCCGAATACTACTATGTAAAATATACTATTTCCGGTTCTTATTTCAGAGGCGACCAGAGCATTATATATGCCACAAAAGTAAAGCTTTTCTATACTGACGAACCGTCCGTAATACAGGAGCAGTTCAATGTAATAGACGGATATGTAAATGAAATTATCTCCGCTACTGATGGCATGACAGACCTTGAAAAAGCTCTTTATGTCCATGACAGACTCGCTCTTGATTTCAGCTATGATACAAGAGTTCACAGCAGTGACGAGTCAGTATCATGCCAGACAAACTTTAACATCTACGGATTTTTCAGAGATAATACCGGTGTATGTCAGGCATACTCAGGTGCTTATAAGTACATACTTTCAAAACTCGGTATCCAGTCAAGAATAGTTACAAGCTATGAAATGGGACACGCATGGAACGTTGTTCAGATTGACGGCAACTGGTATCACGTTGATGCCACATGGGACGACCCCGAACCCGACAGACAAGGCAATGTTCATCATGAATACTTCCTCCTCAGCGACCAGCAGATGAGCCAGACTCATAGAAACTGGGGATTTATCAGAGGCGAAAACGTTGAATGTACCGATACTACATATGACACTTACTGGTGGACTGATGTTTGTGCCGAAATATTCCGCATAGACGGAAAATGGTTCTCCGTAAATGATAACGGTGAATTCCTTGAACGTGACGTACAGTCCGGTCAGGTCGTTCAGAATTCAGAAAGCTCATTCACCATTGAACGTGACAAATGGTGGGCATGGAACAGTGATACTTCCTACTGGATGGGCAACTATACTACCCTCGTAAACAAAGGCGATGAATTCTTCTACAACACTACAGAAAATGTATATGTAATCAATATTGACGGTTCTAACAAGCGTCTTGTTGCAAGCTTCCCTAAAGCTGAACACAACGGTTTCCAGATTTATGGCCTTGCAGTTGATGAAGATAATATGCTCTATGTAAATCTTCAGAACAATCCTCAGGACGTAACCGATGATAACGGAAATGTAGTTCAGCCTATGCAGGTTGAAAAAGTTATTATCTCCGATATTAATACTGCTTCATCTTCCGCTGTTCCGATTGATAATACAAGTTTACCTTCCGGCGATTCAAATGTTGTAAGCTTTATTAACTGGCAGGAAATTACCGATACACTGAAAAACAATAATTCTGTTGAAGTATCAATCAAATCCAAAGATGCTGAGCTTCCTTCAGATGTTGTTGAAAATGTAAAGGGCAAAGACCTCGACATCATAATCGATATGGACACTTACAAGTGGACTATCAACGGCAATGATGTTTCAGACGGCACTATAGCTGATGTAAAGCTTGGTGTTGAAGAAAATCTCGGAGTAGTTCCCGATGAAGTCAACGATATGTATATTGATGACCAGAAAACTGTTGAAGTAAATCTCGACCATGAAGGTCAGTTCGGATATAATGCTACTCTCAGCATATATGTCGGCAAGGAATATGCCGGAATGGTTGCAAGCATACTTCACTATCAGCCTGACAACAACCGTCTTGATTATCAGGAAAGCGTTATAATTGATGAACAAGGATATGCTAATCTTCCAATATGTCATGCTTCAAGCTATATGGTAGTTATTGATGATAAAATAGTTGGTCTTCCCGGTGATATAGATGATAATGGTATTTCAAACCTTAAAGACTATGTTTTAATGAAACAGTTCCTCGTTGGAAAATGTTCAGATGACTCTTCCATAAAGATAGCTAATACAGATATGAACGCTGACGGACGTATCAGCATAAGTGATGCAGTTCTTCTTGCAAGACAGATTGTCGAATAATGATATTATCTAATCTTCATATAAAAACTTCCTTTTTGTAAGTAATTATCAAACGGAAAACAGCAGGTCTTAACTGACCTGCTGTTTTCTACTTTTTGGAATAATAATCCCTCTGGATTACTGCAAGCTCATCACATCGCTCATTCTCACGATGTCCTGCATGACCTTTTACCCACACAAAGCTTACTGTATGCTTTTTCAGAAGCGGAATAAGCTGCTGCCATAAATCTGTATTGGGAACAGGCTTTTTATCAGACTTTATCCAGCCTTTTTTCTCCCAGTTATAGAGCCAGCCCTTTTCAACGCTGTCTGCAACATATTTGCTGTCAGTAGTTATAACCGCCTCGCATGGCTCTTTAAGTGCTGATAATGCTGTTATTACCGCAGTTAATTCCATACGGTTATTCGTTGTATCAGCCGCACCGCCCGATAATTCCTTTTCAATGCCCTTGTATCTGAGTATAACTCCGTATCCGCCTGCTCCGGGATTTCCGCTGCAAGCTCCGTCCGTAAATATCTCTACCTTTTTTATTGAACATCACTCCCTATAATAATGGCAAATTGCCGCCTCCACTTTTCAGTATTTTGCTTTATCTATATGGTCGGGTAGATACAAAATGCATCAATAAAGCAAAGCAACGAAAGAAAAAGTTTTGGTCAAGCTTTTTCAAGCGGCAAGGTGCCGCCTCCACTTTTCAGTA
>JBJEQS010000368.1:0-6051 GCA_051881875.1 Oscillospiraceae bacterium | reverse complement strand
TAGATGCGTTTAAATACCTTTTTGAAACCATTTTTGAGGCAATTAAAGTACTTATTGGCAGAGCAATGGACTGGATTTCTGAAAAAATACAGAATATCTGGAACAGCATTGTTTCATTTATCACTCCTTTGCTTGAGGGAATAAAAAAAACATTCCAGATTATATGGAATGGAATTTCAAGCACTATTTTTTTTGTGCTTGAATAATGACAACAGCCGTACAGTGAATCAGACCAACAATAGTCCGAAATCACTGTCACGGCTGGAGGTTTACAGGATGAAAAAAATGTGGTGAATGTGTGATAAGGTAGGCTTTTAAATTAACAATTGTTTACTTACGATTTTTACACTTTATGCAATTTAAACCACCCAAATTAGTCCAACCACAACATGAACACGTCCAATGTGCAGGTGATGTTATTTTTGGGTTTCTACAATCTTTGCAATTTAAACCACCCAAATTAGTTGTACCACAATGTGTACATACCCAGTGCGCAGGATTTGTTGGACGTTGATTTTTACATTTAATGCAACTTAAACCACCTAAATTTTTCCAGCCGCACTTTGAACATACCCAATTCGGATCCATAGTCATTACCTCCTTATAATATCGAATAAATATATTGTACACTTTTTTAAAAATTTTGTCAATATATTTTAAATAATTTTAGCATATTGCATAATACAAAAAATTTTTATATTTTATTTCATTATCCTCTAAAATAATACAATCAAAAATTGACTAATTCAGCATAAAAAATAAGTTTATTTTTATGTTTGACTTGTCTTGCAAAGAAATTCTGTATTCTGCTTATGGTTGTAGCTTCAGTAAGAATTGATATTCTTATTGGAACTACATATATCCGTGATACAGTCTGCATCAGTTTCTGTCTGAATGAACTGCTTTCAATCATAGAGAATACTACTTTGATTGGTATTCCTTATCCGCCTGTTGTAAAAAATGCAATTGATGTTATTCAGACTAAAGTCGGACGAGCAGAAGAAAATGTTAAGGAGGAAAATGACGATGGCAATTCTGAAACCTGATAATTATACAAACTTTGGCGGTGTAACCGTCAACGAGTATTTGCTCACAAAACACAATCCAAACCACATTGCTATGCCTTCCATTTCTATGGAAGGCAAAATTATTGGTGTAACTGTTCATAACACAGCATGGATTACAACTGCTGCAGGAACAATCCCTGCCGAGCAGTACACCAGAGCAACAGTTAATGGTAATATGAATGACGTAAGAGTTCATTATTACGTTGACAATGTCTGTGCGTGGCAGAACCTGCCTTTAACGCTTAGTGGCTGGCACGCCGCTGACGGCAGTGGCAATGGCAACCGCAGAACAATCGCAATCGAGTGTATTATGTCTTCAGCATATAATTCTGCTGACAAAAATTCTGAAGATAACTGTGCAAAACTTGCGGCGGCACTTTTGAAAAAATACAATCTTGACATCAGCCACCTTTATACCCACACCCATTGGCTGAATGTCCGTGATGGAAAGTCAGGCACTGTGGATTATCTGAATACTGCAAGAAATCCATACAAGATGTGCCCTGCGTATATTCTTCCGCATTGGGCTGACTTCAAGAAGAAAGTTGAATCTTATCTGAATGCAGATTCATCTGCACCTGTAGTTCCTTGTGCTAAACAGCTTTACAGAGTTCGTAAAAGCTGGTCTGATGCAAAAAGTCAGATTGGTGCTTTTTCTTCTCTGGAAAATGCAAAGAAAGTCTGCAAGGCAGGATATTATGTGTTTGATGGAAAAGGAAAAGTTGTTTATCCTGTTAAAAAATCCATTGATGAAATAGCCCGTGAAGTTCTTCAAGGCAAATGGGGCAATGGTGCTGAACGTAAAAACAGACTGACAAATGCAGGTTATGATTATAACGAAGTACAGGAAAAAGTAAATAAACTTATCTGATTTATTCCCCACGAGATATGATTTTTTCATATTTCGTGGGGTGTTTTTTGTTTTCTTTCATAAGTTTCGTCAAAATGAATTTTTGTTTCCATATAACTTATGGGAGGTGTTGTTATGAAACATCAGAAATTAATTGATGAGCTCAACTATCACAGAGCACAGAAAACTACTGAAAAGTTATATAAATTGGGTTTGATTACTGTTGTCGAGTATGACAAATTACAGTCAATAAATCAAGAAAAATTCTCTCCGTTACTTGCAGACTTATTTCCTAAAACGGTTGATATATCATCAAATAAGAGTTAACATACTGTACTGAAAGGGGGAATCGACATGATTGTAAGAAAAATTGAATCAAGAAAAAAAGAAACTCCAAAGCTGCGTGTTGCTGCTTATTGTCGAGTATCAACAGACAATGATGAACAGCAGGACAGCCTGGAAACTCAAAAAGAACATTATGAATCCTGGATAAGACTTCATAATGATTGGGAGTTTGCAGGTATTTACTATGATTCCGGTATTTCAGGAACAAATGCTGAGAGTCGAGATGGGTTGCAAGCCTTATTGCAGGATTGCAGAAATGGTAAAATCAACTATATTCTTACAAAATCCATCAGCCGATTTGCAAGAAATACTGTTGACTGTCTTTCTTTGGTTCGTGAACTTATTGATTTGCAGATTCCTGTTTATTTTGAAAAGGAAAATCTGAACACAGGGTCAATGGAAAGTGAACTGATTCTTTCAATTCTCAGCAGTATGGCAGAAGATGAATCAAAGTCCATTTCAAAAAATCTGAAATGGTCAATTCAAAAGAAATTTGAAAATGGTACTTTCAAATTAAGCTATGTACCTTATGGGTATACCCGTGATGAGAATGGAAAAATGATAATTGAACCCTGCGAGGCTAAAATTGTTAAACGCATATTTAAAAGAGTTGTTTCAGGTGTCGGCTCACACAGAATTGCAAAAGAATTAAACGCTGATGGTATTATGCCAAGAAAAGGTATTAACTGGACGAGTACAAGTATACTGAATATTATTGAAAATGAAAAATATATCGGTGATGCTTTATTTCAGAAAACCTATACTGATGAAAACTTCAAACGCAAAAAGAACAATGGTGAAATGCCTGCCTACTTGATTCATGAACATCACGAACCAATCATAGACAAGGAATTATTTGATGCGGCACAGAAAACAATAAAGCAGAGAGCTGATAATCATCGAAAAGACAGCAATGTTTATTTAAACAGATATTGTTTTTCGGGTAAGATTATCTGTGGTAATTGCAAAAGCATAATGAAAAGACAAACTTACGGAAAAATCATCATGTGGGCTTGTAATAAGCATATCAGCAATATTGAAAGCTGTTCAATGAAAAGTATTCGTGATGACAGTCTGAAAGCTGCATTTGTGACAATGCTGAATAAGCTAATATTTTCAAAGGAAATACTTCTGAAGCCTTATTACACTTATATTGTATCTTCGGATAATGATGAAAATATCGCACGAATACAGGAATTACAGAAAGAATTAAAATCTCTGTCAATCAGAAGCGATAATCTAAGAAAACTAAGAGCACAAGATATGGTGGACAATGTAATTTTTAACCGTGAACTGAATTTTATTAAAAAGCAGGAGGACGTATGCCGAATGGAAATACTGCAATGCACCAATGCTGAATCACAGGGGGCGTTTGTAATGCGTGAGACAGAAAAGCTGATAAAGTTTATTGACCATACAGAAATTCTTACAGTTTTTGATGATAATCATTTTACAGATTTTGTTGATAAAATTATAATTCCGGACAGAAGAACAGCTGTTTTCTGCTTGAAATGTGGGCTGAAATTAAAGGAGGAACTGCAATGTATGGTTATAAAATAGAATTTGGGAAAGCGGTCATTGATGATGAACAGGCGTGTGTTTTAAATACTGTTTTCAGAAATTATGTAAACGGAGCAAGTCTGAGAGAATCAGCAAATATGGCAGGATTGACATTGACACACAGTCAGGTTAAAAAAATGCTGCAAAGAAAATTGTATCTGGGTGATAAATATTATCCACCGATAATTGATAAAGATTTGTTTCTTAGTGTTCAGGCTGAGATTGAAAAACGTTCAGCAGCACATTGTCAGACGGGCAAAAAAAGACGGTCTGAGCCGATAATCAGACAGGCCTTTTTTATGAATATTCCCTCAGAACAATATGAAAATCCCGCCGAACAGGCAGAATACTTATACAGTCTGATAGGAGTGAAAGAACATGCGTGAAGTCATAAAAATACCGCAAAGACCAAGAATGGGAAATACTGCAGCAAAGGTTGAAATTAAAAGATTGCGTGTTGCAGCATATTGCCGTGTATCAACTGATACAGACGAACAGGCAACAAGCTATGAAATGCAGATTTCTCATTATGAGGAGTATATCCGCAGTAAGCCTGAATGGGAACTTGTAAATGTTTATGCTGATGATGGTATAAGTGCAACATCTACGAAAAATCGTGAAGAATTCAATAAAATGATTGATGACTGCAAAAAAGGACTTATTGATATGATAATCACCAAGTCAATCAGCCGATTTGCAAGAAATACCGTAGACTGTCTGAATTATATCCGAATGCTGAAAGACATAAATATCCCCGTTTACTTTGAAAAAGAATCCATCAACACAATGGACGCTAAAGGCGAAGTCATGATTACCATTATGGCTTCGCTTGCACAGCAGGAATCAGAATCACTAAGTCAGAACGTAAAACTTGGAATGCAGTATCGTTTTCAGCAGGGAAAACCAATGATTAATACTACTTGTTTTCTTGGATACGATAAAGATGAAGAAGGAAATCTTGTAATTAACCCGGAAGAAGCTGAAATTGTAAAACGTATTTTCAGAGAATATCTTGACGGTGCAAGCTGCATTGCAATCTGCAAAGGTCTTGAACGTGACAGCATTAAAACATCAAGAGGCAATGAACGCTGGCATGATACCACTATCCGTAAAATACTTGAAAACGAAAAATACATGGGAGATTTACTTTTGCAGAAAACTTACACAATAGATTTCCTTAGTAAAAAGCGTATCAAGAATAACGGCGATATGCCACAGTATTATGTCGAATCGAATCATGACCCTATAGTTTCAAGAGAAACATTTATGCTTGTACAGGAAGAAATAGCAAGGCGTGGAACACTCAGAGACAATCAGGGAAGAAGACGTGGCTACAGTGCAAAATACTGTATGACAGGAATTACATACTGTGCCTGCTGTAATGAACTTTTCAAACGTATAATATGGAATATTCACGGAAAGAAAAAAGCTGTGTGGCGCTGTGGTTCAAGACTTAATGACCATACAACCTGTTCAGCAAGGAGTGTCCATGAGGATAAATTGCAGAAAGCATTTGTGGAAGCACTCAATCAGATGATTGGCGACAGCGGTGAATATTTGCAGATATTACAAGAAAATCTGGAAGAAACACTGACAGTCGGAAAATCAGCAGGCATTATAAAAATTGATGAACGTCTGCGAGAACTTCAACAGGAACTGACAGCCAGAACAGAGAATCATCAGAATTATGATGACATTGCTGATGAGATTTTCAAGCTGAAGGAACATCGAGAACAACTTATAATGGATGAAAGCACTCGTTCCGATTATAAAGAAAGAATCCAGGACCTGAAAAAATTCATCTCAACATCAGACCACAGCATCACCGAATATGACGAAACCCTCGCAAGACATATGCTTGCAAAGGTTACGATTTTTGAAGACCATATAGTTTTTGAGTTTAAATCCGGTGTGGCTGTGAGTGTTGAAATGTGAATAGATACAGCAAAGCCTCTGTTGGAGCGAATTCCGACAGAGGCTTATTTTTATTTACTTATTAATTCATGTTTCATAACACAAAGGTCAAATACATTCAGTTTGCCATCCTCACATAAATCAGCTGCTTTCCAGTCAGCAAGTTCCACATCTGGAACAGCAAGTAGCCATTTCTTAAGAAGAACAATGTCAGCAATATTGAATTTTCCGTCTGTGTTGACATCACCCATAAGTCTGTTAGATGCTTCATCACTCTCCGCAAATTTCCAGGACTGCATTGAAACTCCCTTATCA
>JBJEQS010000367.1:0-6056 GCA_051881875.1 Oscillospiraceae bacterium | reverse complement strand
CTTTTGAAAAAGCTTGACCAAAACTTTTATTTTTGGTTATCGAACTCACGTTATTTTACACTGTAAAGAAGTGCTTCATATGATGGCAGCGGCCATACATCTTCATCTGTAATTGCTTCCGCACTGTCAGCATATTTGCGAACCTCGTCCATTTCAGGAAGAATTGAATCCCTTACAAATTCAGACTGCTTTCTTATATCGTCAATTGCCTTGAGTTCGGCAATATATTTTTCAAGAATTGCTGTATGTGCATCAATTTCATCTTCAAGCACTGAAAGCTTTTCAATAAGACCTTTTTCATATTTACATTCAAGATTTTTGGAGATATTGAGCTTGGCGGCTGCATTTTCAGCTGTCTTTGACGCAAATTTTGAAATTGCCGGAAGAATTTGTTTTCTTACCATATTTGTCATTGTACCGGCTTCAATGTTTACTGATTTTACATAGTTTTCAAGCATGATGTCGCATCTTGACTGAAGCTCTGCCGCTGTAAATACTCCATGTGAGATGAGCATTTCTGAATTTTTCTTTTCAAGGAGATACGGCATACAGTCAGGAGTTGTCTTGAGGTTGAGAAGTCCTCTTTCTTCAACGGCTTCCTTAATCCAGTTGTCATCATAGCCGTTGCCGTTGAAGATAATTCTCTTATGGTTCTTGATAGTTTCCTTGATAACCGCATGAAGTTCATTGTTGAAATCATCAGCCTTTTCAAGTCTGTCAGCATACTGTCTGAGAACCTCTGCAACTGATGAGTTAAGCATGATGTTTGCACATGAAATACTGTTTGATGAACCAAGCATACGGAATTCAAACTTGTTTCCTGTAAATGCAAACGGACTTGTACGGTTTCTGTCTGTTGTATCACAGTTGAACTGCGGAAGAACATCAACACCAAGCTTCATAACCTTCTTTTCGGTTGAGTTGTATGGTGTATCATTTTCGATGGCATTGAGTACAGCTGTAAGCTCATCGCCGAGGAATATTGAAATAACTGCAGGAGGAGCTTCATTAGCACCGAGTCTGTGGTCATTTCCGGCTGTTGCTACTGAAAGTCTGAGGAGTGACTGATAATCGTCCACAGCCTTTATTACTGCACAGAGGAAAAGAAGGAACTGCACATTTTCATATGGTGTTTCGCCGGGTGTGAGGAGGTTTACGCCCGTATCGGTTGAAATTGACCAGTTATTATGCTTTCCTGAACCGTTAACCTTTTCAAACGGCTTTTCATGAAGCAGGCACACAAGACCATGCTTTGAAGCAACCTTCTGCATAATTTCCATAGTAAGCTGATTGTGGTCAGCGGCAATATTGGTTGTTGTATATATAGGAGCAAGCTCATGCTGTGCCGGAGCAACTTCATTATGCTCTGTCTTTGCAAGAATTCCAAGCTTCCAGAGTTCTTCATTGAGGTCTTCCATATATGCTGCAACTCTCGGCTTGATTGCTCCGAAGTAGTGGTCGTCCATTTCCTGACCCTTTGGAGCCATAGCACCGAAAAGTGTTCTGCCTGTGAGCATAAGGTCTTTTCTCTTTTCATAGAGAGCCTTGTCAACAAGGAAATATTCCTGCTCTGGGCCTACTGATGTCTTTACGCATTTAACATTATCATTTCCGAAAAGCTTGAGAATTCTCATAGCCTGACGGTTGAGAGCCTCCATTGAACGAAGCAGAGGAGTTTTCTTGTCAAGAGCCTGTCCGCCGTATGCACAGAATGCAGTCGGGATACAGAGTGTATTGCCCTTGATGAATGCATATGAAGTCGGGTCCCATGTTGTATAGCCTCTTGCTTCAAATGTTGCACGAAGACCGCCTGACGGGAATGATGAAGCGTCCGGTTCACCCTTTACGAGTTCCTTGCCTGAGAATTCCATAATAACTCTGCCGTCCGGTGACGGATTGATAAAGCTGTCATGCTTTTCGGCTGTAATGCCTGTAAGCGGCTGGAACCAGTGGGTATAATGAGTAGCTCCCTTGCTGATTGCCCAGTCTTTCATTGCGGCAGCAACCGCATTTGCAACAGATATATCAATCGGCTTGCCCTCATCAATAGTCTTTTTAAGTGAATTGTACACCTTAGCCGAAAGATTTGCTTTCATAATTCTGTCATCAAATACCATACTTCCGAACATTTCTGTAACATTGTTCATAACAATAACCTCCGAATATTTTTATTTATATACTTCCCGACTTCAGATTTTACTGAAGTCAGGAATTTTATTTTTTATTTATGCAACCATCTGCTTAACCGAAGTGTATTATATACAGATGATTAATTATTCATCAACAAGAGCTGCCTGAGCCTGTTCGCCTGTACGAACCTTGATAACATTCTCAACATCATAGATAAAGAGTTTGCCATCGCCGATATGTCCTGTATAGAGAACCTCTCTCGCTGTCTTGATAACCTGTTCAACAGGAACTGTGCTTACTACGATTTCAGCCTTGACCTTAGGGAGAAGATTTACTTCAAGAGGAGTACCTCTGTAAAATTCAGCCTTACCCTTCTGTATGCCGCAGCCGAGAACGTTTGTTACTGTGATACCTGTAACTCCGATTGTTTCCATGCCTGAGATAAAGTCCTCGAGTTTGCTCTGCTTGAATACTGCAACAATCTTTGTAAGCTTCACGCCGTCTGCATTTGCAGTATAGCTTTCAACCTCAACTGCCTTTTCAACAGGTGCAGGTGCTTTCTGAACGCTCTTTGCATCGTCCTTTGTATATCCGAGCATTGCCTCGCTCATTGCAGGAGCAAAGTCAGCGTATGATGATACAAGACCATGTTCTGTAACGTCAAGACCGAGAATTTCTTCCTGCTTTGTTGCTCTGAGTCCGAATGTCTTCTTGATTGCGAAGAATACAGCTGTCATTGTAACTGCTGTCCATGCTGCTACTGAGAGAACTCCGACACACTGTTTGCCGAGAAGTGCTGCTCCGCCGCCGTAGAATAATCCTGAGAAATCATCATTTCCGGGAACACTTGTTGTTGCAAAAAGACCTACTGCAACTGTTCCCCAGATACCGTTCATCATATGAACTGCAACCGCACCAACCGGGTCATCTATGCGGAGAACGTAATCGAGGAGCCATACACCGAAGCATACAAGCAATCCGGATACGATACCAACTATTGCTGAACCAAATGCGTCAAGCACATCACAGCCTGCTGTAATTCCTACAAGACCTGCAAGTGAAGCGTTAAGACACATTGAAACATCAGGCTTGCCGTACTTAATCCATGTGAATATCATACAGGTTACTGTTGCAACTGCCGGAGCAACTGTTGTTGTAAGGAAGATTGAGCCAAGCTGTTCAACAGATGTTGCAGCCGCACCGTTAAATCCGTACCAGCCGAACCAGAGTATGAAGCAACCCAATGCACCGATTGTAAGGTTATGTCCGGGAATTGCGTTTGTCTTTATCTCACCTGATTTTGTCTTTGTAAATTTGCCTATTCTTGGACCGAGTATCTTTGCACCGATAAGTGCTGAGATACCGCCTACCATATGTATTGCACATGAGCCTGCAAAATCATGGAAGCCCATCTGAGCAAGCCAGCCGCCGCCCCATATCCAGTGAGCTTCAACAGGATATACAAGACCGCTTATTATTCCTGAGTATACGCAGTATGAAAGGAATTTTGTTCTTTCAGCCATTGCACCTGATACGATAGTTGCTGTTGTTGCACAGAATACAAGGTTGAATACGAAATTTGACCAGTCGAAATTTTCATAAGCCGTGAAAATATCAAAGCCGGGTTTTCCGATAAGTCCCACAACGTCCTCACCGAAAAGAAGTCCGAAGCCTATCGCAATGAACACCACTGTACCGATACAAAAATCCATGAGGTTTTTCATGATGATGTTTCCTGCGTTTTTGGCTCGGGTAAAGCCTGTTTCAACCATTGCAAATCCTGCCTGCATGAAGAAAACAAGAGCCGCACCTATCAGAAACCATACACCGAAAACCACCTGTCCCGCCGAATCAGTTATCTGAGTCATCAGTTCTTCAACGGAATTAATCATAAAGCATACCACCTTTTGAAAATATTCAGCAAAACAAAATGGGATACATAGAAGTTCCCATACGGAAATTTCTATGCACCCCATTGTGCATATAAAAAAACAGGACTACAAACCTTAATGGTTCGCAGCCCCGTTGCTGTTTACAATAGCTATTATAGAGCATAAAAGCGAATTTGTCAATAGACATAATCAATGTTTGTGATTTATGTATAATATTATTCTTCCAGAATTATATATTAATGTTAAAAATATTCAAACCGACATTATTATATCTATTCTGATTTGATTGATTTATTTGTATCAAATTTTCGCTGTATTGCAAAATAAAGGATTATAAACTCCCTTAAATTGATTTTTGCTGCAATTTCTGATATAATTATAAAAAATACTCTGCAAAGGGGGAATTATTATGCCGATACAATCAGCTGATAAATCAGATTGTATTGACGAAATCTTTGAAAAATACAGCGATATGATTTTCAGAGTAGCGGTTTCTCATGTGCGTACCCGAAATGACGCTCTTGATATATGTCAGGAAGTATTCCTCAGATATGTAAAAAAGAATTTATCCTTTGAAAATGAAGAACATCGCAAAAACTGGTTCATAAGAGTAACTGTTAACTGCTGTAAAAATTTTCTGCGTTCAGCATGGCACAGAAAAACCATTTCAGCCGAAAATAATGATTATGCCCAGACACCTTTTGAGGATTATGATAAAAGAACCGATGTACATAATGCACTTCAGCAAATTCCCGTCAAATATCGAAGTGTAATACATCTTTTCTATTTTGAGGAATTATCAGTGCGGGAAATATCAGATATTCTCAAAATAAAGGAATCCACTGTAAAATCTCAGCTCATGCGTGGAAGACAACTTATGTATGAGCTTCTGAAAGGAGAGTATTTCAATGAATAAAAAGAATTTCTATAAAGATTTTTATTCTGATATGAAATTGTCAGACAATGAAAAGAAAATCATGCTGAACAATATTAAAAATCAGCTCTCCGGAAAAGAGAATACTGCACATACATTTATAAAATTAAAGCCTGAATTCAAAATAATTACATCAGCCGCATTATGCGTCTGCATAACATTGTCTGCTGTTCTTTATGCCCATGACCCAAGGGACAAGGAAATTGTTATCCCTAATGAAAGCGAAACTGTAAATACTGATACAACCACTATCCCTTATAACGAAGCTGATGAAACTGATACGGCTGATAATGAAATAAACTCCGGAACATATCCATCAGCTGACAATATTCCTGATGATACGGAAAATATACCTGTAAATACCGATAATACTGCCGGCATTACAGATGATATATCAACAAATCCGCCTCAGACATCAGATTCGGAAAAACATGAAAGTCAGCCTGAAGAATCTGAATCTGCTCAGCATACCAATGCAACAACTATGGAAGAAAACAATACTCCTCCGGCAACTACTTGTATTACGGAAAATGAGGTAACAGAAATACCCCAAAATACAACTACTGCCGCCGCAACAACTACCGCTGCCGCAACAACTATCGTTGCCGAAACAACTACCGCCAGACCTTCTAACGAGGAATCCGCACTTGAACCTACTACTGTACCATCTGATTGCACCGAAGCAACTGACATACCTTCTGACAATGTACCTGATATAGATGAAACAGAAACAGCGGTTACAACAACCGAAATTACGCAAACCTATGAGGAAACTACTACCACTACCACAACAACTACCACTGCACCGCCGGCAACCGAATTTTATTCTGAACCGATAACCACATCACCTCCGTATATACCGTCGGAAGAATATACTTATTGAATTCATCATCAAACTCACATTAAATAAACATGAGTTCGACAACCAAAAGAAAAAGTTTTTGCCCAGCTTTTTGCGGCAAGTTGCCGCCTCCACTTTTTAGTATTTTGATTTATCCAAGTGGTCAGGTGAGTAAAAAAGATTTTATTCAGTTAAAAACGAACCTAAAAGTTTTTTGCCCAGCTTTTTTTCAAAAAAGCTGGCGGTTTCCAAAGGCAGA
>JBJEQS010000366.1:0-6058 GCA_051881875.1 Oscillospiraceae bacterium | reverse complement strand
AAGAAATGCGTATTGCATAATCAGGATTACCATCATGATTATAGTCATCATAAATTATCGGAAAATCATTGCGGTAAGTCATTACTACCGGACCTCTGCCGTCGATAAAATCAACAGGGGAGCTGTATTTTTCATCCATTTCGGAGTCATAAAAATACTGGTGCATATCGGTTGCAGCAAAGTCGCCGTCATACTCGGGACAACTGCTGTTTCCAATATCCATAAATATTATACTGCCGTTGGAGAGCATCATGACATTATGTGAAATACGATAAGTACAAAGTCTGCTTCTTAAATTCTTTTCAAGCCAGCCCTCGACATTTTCCTTATCATTAAAGAAGTCATAGAATGTTTTATACTTCATTTCCTGCTGACTTATTCCATAAAGACCGTCTTTTAACGTGTCGGAAGTCAGCATAGAAAATGCTGAATCATATTCAATAAGCGTACATACTCCGTTTTCCCATCTGAAACGTGCGAGAATTCCGGGTCCGAAATAGTAATGATAGAATGTGTCATATGTACCCGAAGCGAAAAATGCTGTATCCTCATCTTCATCAGGAGTATCAAATCCGACATAGCATACAAACTCTCTGCCGCCGTTTATATAGCCGTCACCATGAAATGTTCTGTTTTCGGCAAGTCTGTCCGTAAATGTATATTCGGAAAGCTTATATCTGCCTTTTTCGGATTTAAGACTGTCGAGCCATGGTTTTACGACAGTTCTTGCAGTTTCAAGATATTCTTCCGGATTTGTCGGCTCGTCACATTCAGCAGAAAGTCCCACAAGACGCTCCTCGGGATTATTTTCAGTTTTAATTTCATCTTCATAAGTACAGTATTTTCTGAAAAGTTCATGAAGTTCATCACTGCAAAAATACTCTGCTCTGTTGTCAACTGAAATATATGAACTTTTTTTCCCGTTGATTTGCGTAATATTATGTATTTCACCATTAATGGAAACAATAAAGCTGTCACCCGTTATGCCATTTTCCTTGGGCAGTGCAGGCTCGGTCTGCTGTAAATTCATGAAAGCAGTAAGCACAGCTTTCCATTCATTATCATTAAGCTCGATATCCTTTCCATTTGCACTAAAGCTTTTATCTTCGCTTTTTATCAACTTATCAATACTGTTTTCTTCCGATGATGCTTTATCAGTAAATCCGACAGCAGTATTCTGTGTCTGATTTGCTGTAATATCATTCCCGGCATTACAGCCTGTAAGGAGCAGGACTGCAACAATTAAAGCTAATTTCTTATTCATATCAATCTCCATAATCAACATTGTTTATACGTTCGGGTATGCGGATAAGTTCTGTATCAGCCTGTTTTTCAAGCTTTGTGACAGTATAAACAACAGGCTGACCATGAAAGCTGTCCTCATAGCCTTTTATTATGCCGTCAATAGAATATACTGTTATCACGTTATCAGAATTTCCTGTTTTCCATTCCTCCGCAGTATAAGCTGTTCCACCGACTGTTACATTATATGCCTTAACGAATGTCATAGGATTGTTCTCGTTTTCGCTTAATAATGACGAATAAGGAACATCTCCTTCTGAATTATCATAGCAATCGTATTTTCGCAGGTCATATCTGTCAAGCTCATAACCGCAGTAATAAATTTTGTTATTCATGTATATTGTTTCCCAGCCCATTGGTTCTTCATCGCCATTATGTTCCGTCAAATCCCAGCGTTCATAGCCGTTCCTGCCATCATATGTATAGTAATAGTATTCAAAACGCTCCGCACCGGTACAATACATTTCCAGTGTATATGAGCCTCCATCGGAAACATATTTCCTGTAATCCGAAAGCACATTCGGATTAGTGATTTCATCTCCGACAACACGTTCTCCCGATAAATCAAGCAGATTATTTTCTTCTGTATCTCTCGCAATCCATTCTTCAGAGGAAAGCTGTTCATTTTCTTTCTTCGGTATATAATCTGTTTTGTATTCTGTTTCATCAGCTGTATATTTTTCAAGAACAAGCGGTAAAGTCATATCATTACCGGTAAATGAATGTCTTAAATAAAGTGTTATCGTACTGCCGTTTCCATTCTGAACTATACTGCCGCACTTGCTGGTATTATAAAGAACATCATACCCGTTATCCGTTTTTTTAATATCATACAAGTCAATAAATGAATCGCAGTAGAAAAACAATCTGCTTTCTGTTATTTTACAGACAAGCGTTGTATAATCGGTATACCCGTCAGACATTTCCGCCGCATATTTATCAAAGCTTATATCACCCGCTTTAACAATTTTCCATTCGCCCATAACCGAAAGCGGAATATAGACATTAAGAGGAGCCTCCGTTTCTATGCAGTATGTTCCCACAGGGCAAAGTCTTCCGTTGCTTCCTTTAAGACAGCCGTCAATGCCTTCCCAGTTCATAAAGCTTTTATCATTATAGCTTTCCTCATATGGAGCTTTATATGGTTCCCAGAAAGAAACATCATAAGTAGTAAAATACTTCTCATCTGCGGAATAATTTGCCGATACTCCTGCAAACCTTTCCATATAAAACATAAGCTGTATTGTACAATTATTTGCCGAGGAAAGAATACTGTCAGAATTAAAGGCATCAATTATACGCTGAGTACATTCATCAGTCAGTATTCCATTGTTATATTCAGAATTTATGCTCCATATTCCATTTTCATCAGAACATAAAACTGTATGAGCTGTGCCATAAGCAGATATATACCAGGAATCATATTTATCATCTGTACCATTCAAAATATTGGCTGCCGCTTTCATTCCTGCTTCAGCATATTGATTAAGTTCAGCAATACATTCTTCCATGCTGCTGTATTCATATTCAGCAAGAGATGTTCCTTTTTCAAGTACAGGATATGTTTCAATTTTTTGAAGTTCACCATCAAAAACTCCGTCAGCAAAATTATATGAATCAGGCATTTTATCAGGTATATCCGATGTAGTCAAAGCTATTCCTATACCGTCACTGAAACGGCTGTCAAGGTTGATTTCTATATATGCATCCGTACAGCTTATGCCGCTGATAAGCTGATTGATTTTATCATTGTCAAAACCTCCGCTGTCAATAATACTGCAATTACCATCTTTATCAAAAGCAATCCTGATTTTCTTGTTTTCTATATTTTTATCAGATAAAAGGCTGCCGAAAATATCTGTTGATTTTTGATATATTTCCTGTACAGAGGTTTGCTCAATTATATTTTGTATATCGGAATTTTCATCAGATTGTTCGGGAAACCAGAAATGAAAATCATTACTTGCATCTGCACTGTATACCTGTTTATTATCTGATGGTTTTATTCCGCAGGAGGTAAGCAAAATTGATAAACAAAATAACAATAATATTCTTTTCATAAATGCACTCCTTATTCTGAAACAATAAATTTATTGGCATAATTATATCATATTTAACCAGAATTTTCAATATTTAATCAAGAAAATCAGAAATTGAGATTACGGAATCATTCATACGAGAAAATATCGTATGTTAACGTGAGTTCGATGGTTTAATTTCTGTAGGGGGTGACCAGTGGTCACCAGTTGTAGTTCAATTGAAATTTGATTGTTACTGTTCTGTGAACTGCGTTCGCACAAACTTTTTCCAAAAAAAGTTTGGGCGGCTGAAAGCCGCCTGATGAAATTCCCAATAAACCATAACGGGCGACCAGTGGTCGCCCCTACAGAAATAAATCATCGAACTCACGTTATATTATGAAACGGAAAAAGTATAAACAACTTGGAAAATCTTTTGCTTTTCAGTAATTCGCCGCCTTAAAGTCATAATTTACAATTTGGTTAATATCATTGACAACAGTATACAGTTGTTGTATAATAATTGTAATATATGAAATAGTACGCTTAGGCATTAAAAATATCTGTAAACTTTCGGTTGATACGGCTTTAAATAAATATATATGCTATAGCGCCCTGCGGTTGCTTGTATCAGATTAATATTTATGCTATATTAAAAATGAACTTTTAATGCTCCTAATCGTTATATATATAACAGGCAATTATATAAACAAAAGGAAGAAACAATAAAATGAAAGAAAAAATATTAACAAAGCTGAAAAACTCGGTTTTTCTTGCTCCTAGTCTGCTTGGAGTAACTGTATTTTTTGTAATACCGTTTTTCGTTGTCATTTACTATGCACTTATTGACAATCAGACAAACCATGAATTCGTAGGTCTTGACAACATTAAAAATGTTCTTGAAAACGGTGCTTTCCGACTTGCATTCGCAAATACCATGAAATTCTCAGCAATAGCTGTTCCGCTTTCCGTACTGCTTTCAATGGGTATGGCAATAATGCTCGACTGCAATATCCGATTCAGAAGCTTCATAAGAACATCATTTCTGTGTCCTCTTATGGTTCCGACCGCTTCAGTCGTTCTGATATGGCAGGTAATATTCAGCTATAACGGCTCGCTGAATGAGTTCATAATGAAATTCGGACTGGATAAAATTGACTGGCTGAAATCAAAATACGGAATGTATGTTGTTGCACTGCTTTTCCTGTGGAAAAATCTCGGTTACAACATGATTCTTTTCATATCCGCACTTAACAATATCCCGACTGATATTGTGGAAGTTGCAACTCTTGAAGGTGCATCTCCGTTCTATAAATTCATACACATCAAATTACGCTACATATCGCCTACGATATTTTTCGTTACAATACTCTCGCTCATAAACTCATTCAAGGTTTTCAGGGAGGTATATCTGCTTGCAGGAAATTATCCCTATGACAGCCTTTATATGATACAGCATTTTATGAACAATACTTTCAACTCGCTTGACTATCAGAAGCTTTCATCTGCCGCAATCATAACTGCTCTTGTAATGGCTGTAATAATAGCTGTGCTTTTTGCCGCTGAAAGCAGATTCGGAAAGGACGTGGAAGGATGAAAAAGAAAATTGCATTGTCCGTACTTACAATATATGCTGTGATTTCCGCATTTGTATTTCTGCTTCCAACCGCCCTTACAATTGCAAATTCATTCATGTCATCAACGGAAATTACATCAAACTACGGCATGATATTCGACAATGCCTCATCTGACGAGAAAAGTGATAAGGGCAAGAAATTTATCTCGGAAAAGGTAAATCTGAAATTTATTCCTGATAAGGTGACATTCAAACAGTATTCAACTGCACTTTTCCAAAGTCCTGAATATCTGCTTAAATTCTGGAATTCGGTAATACTTACGCTCCCGATAGTTATATTTCAGCTTGTTGTTGCATCGCTTGCATCATACAGCTTTTTCAGATTTCAGGGGCGGCTCAAGGAGATTGTATTCTTCCTGTACATCGCAATAATGCTCATGCCTTATCAGGTAACTCTTGTACCTAATTATCTTGTAGCTGATAAACTCGGCATACTCGGAACAAGGCTTGCAATAATATTGCCAGGAATATTTTCGCCGTTCAGCATATTCATTCTTACAAAAATAATGCGTAGAATACCTGTTTCGCTGATTGAAGCCGCAAAGCTTGACGGTGCAGGAGAATGGCAGATATTTTTCCACATATGTATGCCGATGTGCAGAAATGCTCTTTTCTCAATTGCAATGCTTCTTTTCATGGATTACTGGAACATGGTCGAACAGCCCATCATAATGCTTGATGATGCGGAAATGTATCCGCTTTCGGTATTCCTTTCAGAGATAAATTCAGGTGAAATAGGCATTGCCTTTGCAGTTGCTGTAATATATATGACGCCTGCAATACTGCTTTTCCTGTATGGTGAGGATTATCTTGCCGAGGGTATAGCATATGCAGGAGGAGTAAAAGGATAGGTAATCCGCCTCCAATTTTGACTGTTTTGATTTATCCAAGTGGTCGGGTAGTTACAAAATGTTCTTATTTAGCTAAATCCGAAATCAAAAGTTTTTGCCCGGCTTTTTTCAAGCGGCAAGTTGCCGCCTCCGATTTTTAGTATTTTATTTTATCAAAATGGTCGGGTAGGTAAAAAAGATTTTATTTAGCTAAAAACGAAATCAAAAGTTTTTGCCCAGCTTTTTTCAAAAAGCTGGCGGTTTCCAAAGGC
>JBJEQS010000365.1:0-6095 GCA_051881875.1 Oscillospiraceae bacterium | reverse complement strand
ACCCTAAATGGCGTTCAAAAAAGTTTTTTGTCAAACTTTTTCCAAAAAAAGTTTGTGCGAACGCAGTTCGCAAAACAAGAACAATAAAATTTTCGATAAACCGCAACGGGCGACCACTGGTCGCCCCTACAGCGATTAAACCATCGAACTCACGTTTAATTAATAATTCTCAAACAAATCTCAAACATTTGACAAATAAATTTTTGGTAAGCTATAATATAAATTGAGGTGGGAATATGAAAAAAACGACGGAAATAAAAACGCAGCTTCTAAAGTTAAGCGGAATAGCCTTTGAACGTGCAGGAAAGAAAAAAGGGAGAACACTTCATATAACCGGTGCCGCCTGCCTTGGAACGACCTTTGTGTGCCTTGGCAAGCTGATAATGGGTATTATATCATTGTCGTTTTTCACCTGCGTAAGTGCATTTTATACCTTTGGTATGGTGACTGCGAAGATAACTGCACTTGCAGGAATACTGAAAGAGGAAAACTCCAAGTAGCAGTACCGTTACTACAAGCTGTCGGGAATTATTCTCACCTCGGCAAGTACAGCATATATTTTGTATTCATTATGGATACAGTTTCATCCACCCACAGCTGTGTATCATAAGTATATTGCTCTTGGAATTGCAGCTGTCACATTTACCGAGATAGTGATAAATATTCGTGGTGTTATAATTGAATCAAAAAGCAGTTCACCGCTGTTTCATGCACTTAAAATGATAAATCTTGCTTCATCTCTTATCTCTCTTGTGCTTGTGCAGAACGCAATACTCTCCTTCAAGCATTTTGAAGACGAGGTTTCGGAGAAAAAACTCGCACAGATGTCAAGCGGACTTATCGGGATTTTTATGGGCAGTATTGCGGCAGTTCTCGGAATCATTATGATAATCCGCATAAACAGAATGCAGAAAAAATCGGAGGGGAAAATATGATAAATATTCTTGTTCTTGAAGATGATATAAAGCTTAATCAGACGGTCTGCATATACCTTAATGACTGTGGATTTAATGCTAAGGGCTGTCTTAATGCCGCTGAGGCTTATGACGAAATGTATAACAATATTTACGAGCTTATTATTTCTGATATTATGATGCCTGAGATTGATGGGTTTGAATTTGCGGAAAATGTACGCAGAGTCAACAAGCATATTCCCATTCTTTTTATGTCTGCAAAGGACGACCTGCCCTCAAAGCAAAGGGGATTTCAGCTTGGGATTGACGATTATATGGTTAAGCCTATCGAGCTGGACGAGCTGCTGCTTAGAGTAAGGGCATTGCTTCGCAGGGCTAATATTGAAATGGAACGCAGGCTTGTTACAGGAAATTTATAGCTTGATGCAGACGCTATGACAGCTGCCATAAACGGAGAAGAAATACCGGTCACAACAAGAGAATTCAACATTATTTATAAACTGCTGTCCTATCCGAAAAAGACCTTTTCGAGAGCACAGCTTATGGACGAATTCTGGGGTATTGAATCTGAAACAAGTCTTCGAGCGGTGGACGTTTATATTACAAAGCTTAGAGAAAAATTCTCTGAATGTGACGGATTTGAGATAAAAACTGTCCGTGGAATAGGCTACAAGGCGATGCTGAAATGAAAAATGACGGAAAGGTAAAAATGTCCCGTTTTCCCGTATCACTGCTGGTGATACTTTTTCTTTCACTGCTGTTTATGTCAGGTATGCATCAAGGACTTATTGTACTCGGCGACGAGATGAACTGGAACAGCTTGGTAAAAACTATAGTTCCGATGGTGTACTGGCTTATTGTAGCAGTCATGCTTACTATGTATACAGGCTGGCGGGTCAAGCGTACATACGAGATACCTATGCAGGAGCTTGCAAAGGCAACATCAAAAGTCGCTCACAGTGATTTTTCCGTATATATCCCGCCAATAAACACAGCTGACAAGACCGATTATCTTGATGTTATGATAATGGATTTCAACAAAATGGTTGAGGAACTCGGAAGCATTGAAACGCTGAAAACAGACTTTTTCTCCAACGTTTCCCACGAAATAAAAACACCGCTTGCGGTGATACAGAGTAATGCGGAGCTGCTTCAGCGAGATGAGCTTTCAAAGGAACAGCAGAAAGAGTGTACTGATACTATTCTTACTGCAACAAAGCGGCTTTCTAATCTTATCACTAACATATTGAAGCTTAATAAGCTTGAAAAACAGGCGATAAGTCCTGAGCCGAAATGCTATTATGTGTGTTCACAGCTGTGTGAGTGTGCGTTGCAGTTTGAGAACGTGTGGGAGGAAAAGGATATTGAATTTGAAGCTGATTTAGAGGACAGAGCGTATATTGAAGCAGACGAAGAACTTATGGCTATTGTTTGGACAAATCTGCTTTCAAATGCGGTGAAATTCACTCCAAACGGCGGAAAGATTACCCTTACGGAAAAATCGGACGATGAGCGTGTAATAGTATCCGTCAGCGACAGCGGCTGCGGAATGAACAAGCAGACGATGAAGCATATTTTCGATAAATTCTATCAGGGAGATACTTCTCATTCTACGGAAGGAAACGGACTTGGGATTGCACTTGTTAAAAGAATCCTTCAGCTGTCAGATGGCAGTATTGAAGTAAAAAGTGATGTGGGGCATGGAACTATTTTCACTGTCAGACTATTGAAATTGCGGAAAGAAATATGATGTATGATAAAAAAATCTATCATAGAATATGCATCTGATATTTGTAAGAAGTAAAATAATGTGAGTTCAACAACCAAAAATAAAAGTTTTGGTTGTCGAACTCACGTTAAATACTATTGACAATTCTTAATTAAACTGATATAATTTATTAAACGTGTTTAATAAGGAGAGTTGAAATTGGATAAGCGTAATATTGAATCTACACGAGAAGCACTGCTTAGTGCTGCTGAAAAGCTTATGGCGGAATGCAGTGACCCGTCCGAAGTGACCTCACGTGCCATCACAAAGGAGGCTGGAGTAAATCTCGCCATGATAAATTACTGCTTCGGTTCACGTGAAGCCTTGCTGTTCGAGGTATTCAGCAGGCTTCAGAATGAAGCAGAAAAGAAAAATCCTGAATTCCGGATAATAATTCAAAGTGAAATGCCGCCAAAGCAAAAGCTTATCAATCTGCATTTTGAAGCCATGAAATTGATGCTTAAATACGGCAAATATGTAAAGGCGATAACAAAATATGCACTGCTAAACCGCAGTATCTCTGCAAGCAGAGGCAGTCTTCCGTTTATACAGGCTCATTTCGGAAACCGTAAAACTGAAAGCGAATGCCGCCTTATAGCATATGAAATATCAAGCATACATGAGCTGGCAATGCTGCGTCATGATGAGATAAAAGCTGCCTGCGGCGTTGACCTTACTGATGAAAAGGTACTGCTGCAATACGTTACCGACCATATAAATATGTTTCTTGGAGAATAGAGGAAAAATATGAAATATATACACAAACTGTTAAAGCTGCCACCTGAACTGAATTTTGGCGGAAAGGCAGAAGCACTTAATATATTGATGCAGAACAAAGCACCTGTGCCTGAAGGATATGCTGTTGCCGCAGAAGCCTTTGAGAACGGAGTACTTTGCACTGAAGCGGAAAAAGAACTTGCAGCACTGATAAAAAAACTGCCGCATAAATATAATTATGCCGTACGTTCCTCAGCCGTCGGAGAGGACGGTGCAGAGGATTCCTTTGCCGGTGCATATGATACAATGCTGAATATTACAGCAGATAAAATTCCTGATGCCATAAGAGATGTTGCAGCTTCTGCGGATAATGTCCGTTCAGAAATATATGCACAAAGCCGAGGTACACAAAAGGGGAATATTGGCATTGTGATACAACGTTTTGTATCTCCCGAATATGCCGGGGTGCTTTTCACCGCTAATCCTGTCACCGCAGGAACTGGATATATGTCTGGCAGCTTTGTACGAGGTGTGGGAGAATTGCTGGTATCGGGAGAAAAATGCGATGGAAACTTTCGCATAAACGCTGTAAAATACAGCTATGACGGCACGGCGGAACTTGAAAAATATGCAAAAGCACTGTATCATTATGCTGAAAAAGCGGTTCGAATTTTCGGCTGTCCGCAGGATATTGAATGGGCGGTGTGCGGAGGTAAGCTGTATATTCTCCAGTCCCGTCCTATCACGACCTTATATCATAATGACCGTAATAAATTTCTGATAAACGATTCCCTCTGCGGAGATTATCTGTTGTCAAAAACAAACGTAGGAGAGATATTTCTGCGACCTGTTTCTCCGGCTACATACGGCATAATCTGCGGCATTACTGATTTCATGGGCATACCGCTTATATCAAACGTCTGCGGACAGTTGTACTGCAATATAAGCGGAGTTTGCTCAGTGCTGGCTTCATTCGGCATATCAAAGGAAAGGGCATTTTCAATGGTTTCGGACATTGCCGGATTAATTCCTGACTGTACAGATATACCTCTGTTTCCCTATGATAAAAAAATCCTTCTGAAAAAACTGGGTAATATTATTGTTAATTCTTCTAAAAAGAAAAAAGTAAAACTGCATGACAGTACACCCGATATGATAAACCGAACAGGTATGGAAATCATTGAGGAGATACATAATATCACATTGCCGCAGGAGCTTTATATATTCTGGGACAGCCGCTGTGTGCCGTATATGACCTCTGCTCTGGGTGCAATTATAACAGGACTTTCTGTAAAGCCGCTGCTTTCTACACACAAAAAGCTGGAATCGGTATGCGGTGCAAAGCTGGCGGACAGACTTATTTCCTGTAGAAGCAGTGATGACGCCCCCGAAAGTCTGGGTATGCTCCTTGCCATTGAGGACGTGATAAGCGGAAAAATGACAAAAGAGGAATATACTGCAAGATATGGTCACCGTCATGCCGATGAAATGGAGCTTTCCATGCCCTATCCCTATGAGAACCCTGATTTTCCCGATAACGTTATCCATGAATACAAGGAATCAGGTGTGGACGTTTCACAGATGAAAGCTGCACATGAGAAACTCAGCAGAGAAGCCGAGGAAGAATTTTTGCGGAAGTATCCGAAAAAAGCGGCATGGCTGAAAAAACTTCTTGATAAATATTCAGCGGCAGTGTGCGGACGCGAAAGCATACGCAGCAGTGCATTGCGGCTTTTCTGTGTTATTCGTGAATATCTGCTTAAAGCAGGCGAGCTGACAGGGCTGGGAAATGATATTTTCATGCTGTATATTGAAGAAACAAGAGAGATTCTTTCGGGTAAAAACGATGCCGCTGATAAGATACCCGAAAGAAAAAGAATTTATACGGAGCAGCTGGCAATGCCTAATTTTCCAAGTATTATACATGGCAGATTTGTTCCTGAAGAATATACGGCAGACAATACTGCTGCAAGCAGCGAAAAAATCATCAGTGGTACGGCAGGCTCATGCGGCATTGTGGAGGGATATGTTCGTGTGCTGACCTCCTCAGACGATTCGGATACCGTTGAAAAAGGAGATATCCTTGTTGTTCCGGCGGCAAACATTGGCTGGATTAGAGTTTTCCCGAAAATAGCGGCTCTTGTTACCGATGTCGGAGCACCTCTTTCTCATGCAGTAATAGTTGCACGTGAACTTGGTATACCAGCTGTAGTAAACTGCGGCAACGCTTCGCAATTGCTGAAAACAGGTGATAAGGTATGTGTCGATGGCTCAAACGGCAAGGTTTTTTTATTGGAAAATAACATAACATGAGTTTGACAACCAAAAATAAAAGTTTTGCGGCAAGTTGCCGCCTCCAATTCTGAGTGTTATATTATTTTGCGGTCGAGCCATAAGAAAAAAAGTTATAAGTAAATAAAGCAACGAAAGAAAAAGTTTTTGCCCAGCTTTTTGCGGCGAGTCGCCGCCTCCGGTTTTAAGTATTTTGTTTTATCCAAGCGGTCGGGTAGTTAAAAAATGTTATTACTAAGCAAAAGGCGAAATTAAAAGTTTTTGCCCAGCTTTTTTCAAAAAGCTGGCGGTTTCCAAAGGCAGAGCCTTTGGTCGCTCGAATGAGCGAAACGGGGGTGTGGGGGCTGCCGCCCCCACCCTAAATGGCGTTCAAAAAAGTTTTTTGTCAAACTTTTTCCAAAAAA
>JBJEQS010000364.1:0-6125 GCA_051881875.1 Oscillospiraceae bacterium | reverse complement strand
TGTGTCCTCTGAAACTAAGCCGCTGAAAGCGGCTTGCTACGAACCGGAGGCGGCACCTTGCCGCAAAATCGGTTGAATTTGTTTTTTCTGCAATGCACTTTCTATAGTATCCGGAATAAGTGAAAAATCTGCCACCAATGATGAAGGCTTATTTACATAATCATCCTGTCTGAACGGCACAAAATATATATTTTTGTTATTCATAATTTTCCCGATATTCTTTGCAGAACCTGCAAGCCCGTCATTTGTAGCTATACACAAAACAACTGCTCCTGAATTTCTGAGATGTGATTTTACTGCCATTGTAACACTGGTGTCAACAATATTGTTTGCAATCTTTGCAAGAGTATTACCTGTACATGGTGCGACAAGAACTATATCCGCCATATGCTTAGGGCCTATCGGTTCTGCTCCCGATATATCAGTTATGACCTTTTTGCCTGATAATTTTTCCGCATATGCGATATGCTCCGATGCCTTGCCGAATCGTGTATCAATAGTCGAAGCATTAAAAGACATAAGCGGCTGAATATCTGCACCGAGAGCAATGAGATTTTCCATCTGTCTGAATGCTTTGCTGAATGTACAGAAAGAACCTGTCATGGCATATACAATTCTTATCCCTTTAAAATCCGTCATACTCCCCCGCTCCTTTCCTGAATAATGTTTTCTATGGTATCTGCAATTATAAAGCCTGCACTGACAGGAACTTTTTTGCCGGGCAATCCAAGTGCATGAATGGTTTTTATTCCTTTTGAAGCTGCATAATCAAAATCCACCCCTGCGGTCTTTGAAAATTATATCCTGAACCTCTGAAAACATCTCATATGTAATTATCGGAGCATGAGTATTTTTTATTGTAATCCACTGCGACCTGTCAAGATTTATCCGTTTGTTTATCTTGCAGTTGATTTTGCGGCGTTTATTCTGGGTTATATTTCCTGCATAAGTTTCATTGGTAAGTATATTTTTTACTGTAACCGAATTCCATAGATTATCAGCAGAATTATTCTTGTATTTCATAGGCGATGGAATTCCCGCTTTATTAAGATAACCGGCAATATATGAAAAGCTTCTGTATTCAAGAAAAAGTGAAAATATAAGCCGCACATTATCGCATACATTTTCATCAATTTCAAGAATTCCCTTATCCGACAAGCTTTTCTTATATCCGTAAGGAGCAGATGAACCGATAAATTTTCCCTGTCTTTTCAATGTATCCAGTGATGCCCGAACCTTTCTTGATATATCCCTTGCATACATATCATTCATAACCGCTTTAAACGGTGATAACTCCAGTGAATCGCTGAAATCCGTATCAATACCGTCATTTACCGCAACAAAACGGACATTGTTTTCAGGAAAAAATCTTTCAAGATAAAATCCCGTCATCACATAATCCCTGCCAAGACGTGATAAATCCTTAACGATTATATTGGAAATTATGCCTTTTCCGATGTCCGAAATCAGCCTTTGAAAATCAGGACGATTGAAATTTGTACCCGAAAAACCATCATCAATGTACTCATCATATACCGAAAAATTATTCCTTTGGGCAAAATCATTAAGCATTGCAAGCTGATTTACTATACTGTATGATGATGAAACAGTTCCATCGTCCCTTGAAAGTCTTGCATAAAGAGCTGTATTTTTCATAATTATCAATTCCCCCTGAAAATATTTGCGGCAAGGTGCCGCCTCCACTTTTTAGTATGATGTTTATTTTGCGGTCGAACCGCAAAGCAAACAATTATCAGCAAATAAAGTACCGAAAGCAAAAGTTTTTGCCCAGCTTTTTTCAAAAAGCTGGCGGTTTCCAAAGGCAGAGCCTTTGGTCGCTGTTTACAGCGAAATGGGGGTGTGGGGGCGGCAGCCCCCGCCCTTCAATCGTTCAAAAGAGTTTTTTGTCAAACTTTTTCCAAAAAAAGTTTGTGCGAACACAGTTCGCAGAACAGAAACAATAAAATTCCCAGTAAGCCATAACTGGCGACCAATAGCAACCCCTGCAAAAATAAATCCATCAAATTTGCGTTCAATTAATAACTATGAACTTTCATATCAAATATATTCAGAGAAGAAGAAAAGCTGTATGCAATTTTACTTGCATACAGCTTTCTCAGCTATTTTATTTATATGAGGGGGTAAGCAAATTTTTATCAGTCAAGAGATGATATAGCATTTATAAGATACTTCTTGAGCTGTGAGAGGTCTTTGACATCAACTGTGCCGTCTTTATTTATATCAGCATTTATCGCACCCTGACCTGTAAGAGTTTCAAGTTTTACAATATGCTGACACATTGCTGTAACATCTCTTACATCTATTCCGCCGTCATTTGTAGCATCGCCTAATTTAGTAACAGATGCATCACCGCCGCCGGCAGTAGTTGTTTCTGATGGAGAAGTTACTGTTGTTTCTGACGGAGTTGTTACAGTTGTTGTTTCTGACGGAGTTGTTACAGTTGTTGTTTCTGAAGAAGTTTCAACAGGCTGAGATGTAGTAGTTGTTGTTACAGTGGTTTCAGTAGGAGTTGTCGGAGGTGTATCAGGAGTTGACGGAGTTTCAACCTGACTTACACCATTTGCCATATGATAACCGAGTGAAGCATATGTTCCGTTTGACGGAGTTTCAGCAAAGCCAGCCGGATTAGGACTGCCGTCAGCATTTCTCCATGCAGTATGGAAATCAGCACCCATTGCAGCAACAGTTACACTCATAAAGTCACTGTCTGAAATTGTAATTTCTTCGCCGCCCTTGTATCCATTTTCAACTGCAACCTTTTCTGATACCATACGATATTTTGAATTATAGTAAACTGAATTTTCCATTGTTCCAACAAACTTGTCGTTCGGAACTTTATTTGCAGTATCATTGCTGTATGACAGTATGTTCTTGAAATCACAGCCATCATCAGTACAACGATAGAGTGAGAAATTAGGCTTGCCGTTTCCGCCAACATTGTTATTGAATGCTGTACAATTTGTAAGACTTTCAAGAAGCGGATTGTTGTTATCAGTAAATCCGCAGTTGAGATTTTCAAATGCAAGGCAGTTTTCAACTATATGAGCAGAGCCTACGCCTGAACCGCCGAGCTTGAAGCCGTTACCGTCACAATCGCCGTAACCCTCGCCGAATTCTGTAAAGCCGTTTCTGAATGCGATACAGTTTCTGAGAGTAACCACGCCGATAGGACCTGTTGCGTCTTTAGCAAATAAATCCCAGCCGTCATCGGAGTTATTGTAAGCGATACAGCCGTCAAATACGTTGCCTTCGCCGCAGGTAAGCTTAGCGGCAAAACCGTCAGCATTTTCCATAGTTGCATTATCGCAGTTATTCTTTGAAGTACAGTTCTTGATGAGGTTGTTTGATGGCCATTCAGCAACAGTAGCGGCATCTGTTCTGTAACGTGAAACCTGAAGACCTGTATCCTGATTGTCATTGAATACCATCATCTCAATGATGTTGTTGTTTCCTGAAAGGAGCATACCATTATCAGCAGCCTTTGTAATTTCAAAGCCGTAGAATCTCCAGTAATTTCCGTCCAGAGTAACGCCACGCTTTGAGCCGTCAGCATCTCCCTGTCCTGAGAAATCCCATACAACCTTTGCACCCGGATAAGCCATAATTGTCTTATAGGCTGAAGCTGTTCCGGAGTTGTTCTGGTCAATGAGAATCATTTCGCTGAATTTGTAAGTACCCTCGAGGAGGTAAATTGTTCCGCCTGCCTTTACAGATGATACAGCGGTTAAAACATCTGTCGGAGAACTCATTGATGAGCCGTTGCCTGTTCCGTTTGGTGAGCAGTAGATAGCGTCAAGAGCGATTGACGGAGTCTGCGGAGCAGTTGTCTGCTGTGAAGATGTTGTCTGAACAGGAGCTGTTGTTGTGGTAGTAACAGTAGTTGTTTCAGATGGTGTTGTTACAATCGGTTCGGACGGAGCAGAACTGCCCTTTGGAGTATAAGCCTTGAGAGCCGCCATAAGCTCCTGATTTACTGAATATAATTCATCATCAACGGAGTCATTGAATTCAAATTTGAAATCTCCGCCGTTAAGACGACCTGCCTTAGCCTGAACGATTGCCGGAACATCTTTCGCATCATCGGCAGTATATTTGTACATGATTGATGATGTATCGAAATTATTGTATGCATGGTCGAGTGATGTCAGTTTAGATGTCTGCTTAGGAAGAACAGATGAAGGAACTTTATCTGTCTTGTTTGCAACAACGTATGCATCAAATTCAGTATTGTTTTCGCTGTATGGAACGAAAGCCTTTGCACCTTCGATAATATTGCCGTATGCCTTGATGATACCGCCGTCCTCGCTTGAGAATGTGCCGCCTTCACCGCTTGCAATATCCGAACCCTGCATTGAGATAAGCATAGGATATTTACAGTTTCTGAAATAATTGCTTTCGGAGAAGATTGATGAAGCATTTGTTGAACCGATACCATACTTTGCATTTCCGTCATAATAGTTATTGTAAACATGGGCGGAATAGAATCTTACTCTTGGGTGTCTTGAATCAGAATGGTCATACCAGTTATGGTGATATGTTATGTAGAGGTCATCAACAGTACCCTCACTGAGTCCGAGGAGATTACATTTTCCGTTATCCCAGAAGTGATTGTATGAGAATGTTATGTATGTTGACTTCTTGCAGTCGAGAGCACCATCACCTTTAGCCTGGTCAGCATCACCGCCAGCCATTCCGTAGAATGAATCGCAGTTATGAACCCAGATATGGTCGCATGACTGCTGGAGAGTGATGTTATCTCCCTCACTGCTGTCAACGAGCATAACGCCGATATTTCTTACTTCAACGTTTGAGCAGTTTGCAAGACGTACACCGAAGCCGTAAAGAGTTGCATCATCACCGATACCCTCAACAGTGATACCGCAGCTAAGACGCTTTGTATCGCCGTTGCCCTTGATAAGAAGGTCGCCTGATGTAAGAACCGCAGGGTCAGTAACCTTTCCTACAAATCTGATAGCAAGAGGTCTTGTTTCATAGCCTTTCTTGTATCCGTCAAGAATTCCCTGAATACCTGTACATTTTGTTGCTGTACCCTTTGAATCCATAACAACGTCCATTGAAACGGTATTCTTGGTATCTTCTGTGATGTAGAGAACAACGGCATTGCTTTTGAGTGAACCGTCCTCATTGTAAGCACCTGATGATGTGCCGTTTACCCAGCCGAAGCCTGTTCTGTCGTTTGCAGTAACGCTTACATTTGCAGATGCTGCCTTTGAGCTGTCCTCACTGCCGCTGATTATCGGAACGACTGTAAGAGTATATGAACCTGCCGGAAGACCAACTGCGTCTGCTCTGAAATAATCAGGATATTTTCTGATAAGTTCATTATCAAGCTTTACGCTTGAGCCTGAAGCTGATTTATAATATACAGCATAGCCTGATGCACCGCTTACTTCATTCCACTTTGCATAAGCACATTCAAAACCTGCACCTGATTCTGTGATATTTACTGTATCAGCTGCCTGAGCGATAAGCTGATTTGAGATTATGCCGTCTGGCTGCATAATTGCTGATGGAGCAGCAACGGCAAATGATGCACAGGTAACTGAAAGTGCAAGTGCGGCTGAAATAATATGTTTATAGTTCATAAAAAAGTTCCCCCTCAAAAAAATAAATATGTTACAATGCATAAATTTTTATCAATTTCATTAATTATATAATAAACTATTGAGGAGGATTTTTCAATGACATATTATATCATTTAACTGATAAATAATCTTTTTTTCATAAAAAAATCTGATTTTTTAAGGATTATACCGCAGGAATGCGGCGAGTCGCCGCCTCCGGTTCGTAGCAAGCGGCTTAACGCCGCTTAGTTTCGTGTATCACTTTGCTTACCGGCTCGACCGCATTGGTCAATTTTATATTGTTTACGGGTAACACAAAATAAATTAACGTGAGTTCGACAACTTAAAATAAAAGTTTTGGTCAAGCTTTTTGCGGCGAGTCGCCGCTTCCGATTTTGAGTGTTTTGATTTATCCAAGCGGTCGGGTAGGTAAAAATGTACCAATAAAACAAAGTAACGAAACTAAAAGTTTTTGCCCAGCTTTTTTCAAAAAGCTGGCGGATTCCAAAGGCAGAGCCT
>JBJEQS010000363.1:0-6190 GCA_051881875.1 Oscillospiraceae bacterium | reverse complement strand
GACTGGCGAATATAGTTCGCCATTACAAAATAAATCTATCGAACTCACGTTAAAGAAGATTTTATTCAGCTAAAACCGAAAATAAAAGTTTTGGTCAGGCTTTTAAAAAAGCTTGACCAAAACTTTTTCCTTAGGTTGTCGAACTCACGTTACTTAGAATATTTTATCTTATGGCTCGACCATTTTGTTTTACCGGTAAACAATGCGGTCGAGCCGGTAAATAAAGTGAACGCTGAAACTAAGCGGCACTTTGCCGCCCGCTATTTTTCAGTGCAGAATTCAACCTTTTTGCCTTCAAGTATCATATTTGTAGTTCTTACTGCACACATCTTTCCGCACATTGAACAGGTGTGACGGTCTGACGGAGGAGTGCTTTCAAAATATCTTCTTGCCTTTTCCTCATCAATTGCAAGGTCAAACATCTTTTCCCAGTCAACTTCATGACGTGCTTCAGCCATTGCATTATCCCTGTCTGTCGCATGCGGTACACCTTTTGCAATATCAGCCGCATGAGCCGCAATTCTGCTTGCAATAATGCCCTCCTTAACATCATCAAGGTCAGGAAGTCTGAGATGTTCCGCAGGAGTTACATAGCAGAGGAAATCCGCACCGCTTGCAGCTGCGATAGCTCCGCCTATTGCCGATGTTATATGGTCATATCCCGGAGCAATATCCGTTACCAGCGGACCAAGTACATAGAATGGTGCATTGTGGCATATTCTTTTCTGCAATTTCATATTTGCGGCAATTTCGTTCATAGCCATATGACCGGGACCCTCAACCATTACCTGTACATCTTTAGCCCATGCACGTTCTGTCAATGCTCCGAGTTCGATAAGTTCTGAAATCTGTCCGCCGTCTGTGCTGTCATCAATACAGCCGGGGCGGAGAGCGTCACCAAGGCTTATAGTTACATCATATTCACGCAGTATTTCAAGCACTTCATCATAATGCTCATAGAATGGATTTTCATTTCCTGTCATCATCATCCATGCAAAGAGGAGTGAACCGCCTCTTGATACGATATTCATTTTACGCTTGTCACGCATAAAAGCTTCAACAGCACGGCGGTTTATGCCTGCATGAATAGTCATAAAGTCAACGCCCTCCTCAGCATGAGCCTTTACAACTTTAAGGAAATCCTCAGCAGTAATTTCAAGCAAATCCTTTTCAAGATAGCCGATAGCGTCATACATAGGAACAGTACCAATCATGGCAGGGGATTTTGCAACGAGTTCCTTGCGGAATGTGTTTGTCTTTCCGTAGTTGCTCAAATCCATGATGGCTTCTGCACCGAATTTTATAGCCATATCGACTTTCTGCATTTCAACATCATAATTCTTGCAGTCGCCTGAGATACCGAGATTTACATTAATTTTAGTTCTTAATCCTGTACCAATACCCTCAGGGGAAATGCTTTTGTGGTTGATGTTGCATGGAATTGCGATTTCGCCCTTTGCAACGAGTTCACGAAGCTTTTCAGCGTCCATATATTCCTTTTCGGCAACGATTTTCATTTCAGGAGTGATAATGCCTTTCTTGGCAGCCTCCATCTGTGTTTTATAATCTCTCATAAATTTACATCCTTTCATATGAAATATGATTTTATATCAAATATGTGGTCAACAGGGCCGTTTCCTTTTCCGAGGTCAAGCATGGAGGACATTGCTCCGGATATGTATTTTTTCGCAGATTCAACCGATTTTTCAATATCATATCCCTTTGCAAGACTGGAAGCTATTGCACTCGAAAGAGTACAGCCTGTGCCGTGAGTATTCGGATTATCTATTCTTTCGGAGCAGAACCATTTTGCAGAGCCGTCATGATACAAAAGGTCGTTGGCATCATTTATGCTGTGACCGCCCTTGCATAATACGGAGCAGTTATATTTTTCAGATATTGACCGAGCCGCCTTTATCATATCATCTGAATTTTTTATGTCAATGCCTGATATTGCCTCTGTTTCGGGGATATTCGGAGTGACAAGCGTGGCAATCGGAAAAAGATATTTTTTCATTGTATCAACGGCATCTTCATCAATAAGCCTTGAACCGCTTGTTGAAATCATAACAGGGTCAACAACGATATTGACAGCATTGTAATGCTTTAATTTTTCGGCAATGGTTTTTATAATATCCGAGGAATAGACCATTCCCGTCTTTACGGCATCGGGGAAAATATCGGTAAATACTGCATCTATCTGCTGACCTAAGAATTCCGCAGATACGGGAAAAACTCCGCTTACTCCGAGTGTATTCTGTGCGGTAAGGGCGGTTATTGCAGTCATGGCATATACACCGTTGGCGGTCATGGTTTTTATGTCCGCCTGAATACCTGCACCGCCGATTGTATCGCTTCCGGCAATGCTCAAAGCAGTTTTCATCTTCACACCTCCGTTAATATGAATTTGATAAATAAAAATTAAGCAAATCCCAAAATAAAAGTTTTGGTCAAGCTTTTTCAAAAGCTTGCGGATTCCAAAGGCAGAGCCTTTGGTCGCTCGACAGAGCGAAACGGGGGTGTGGGGGCGGCAGCCCCCGCCCATCAATCGTTCCAAAAGTTTTTTGGCAACCTTTTTATAAAAAAAGGTTGTGCGGCAGAATGCCGCAGAATTTGCTGATAATATCAGCAAACGGACTTCATCAAATTAACGTTTATTTAATTATACTATCCGCTTTCTGTTTCAATTGCTTTGTTGCTTTTTCAATATCATCAGCACCGAAAACCGCTGATACAACGGCAATTCCGCTGATATTGCAATCCTTTACTTCGTCCATATTTTCAAGAGTTATTCCGCCTATTGCAACAACAGGAATTTTTACAGCCGCACATATCTTTTTCAGTAATTCGGGAGTGATACGCAGAGCATTTTTCTTTGTCGGTGACGGAAATACTGCTCCGGAACCGAGATAATCAGCACCGTCCTTTTCAGCCTTTACAGCCTGTTCAACGGTCTTTGCAGTAGCACCGATTATGAAATTATCTCCTGCAATGCGTCTTATTTCGGACACAGGCATATCCTCCGCACCCACATGAACACCGTCAGCACCGCTTTTCAGTGCGACATCAAGGTTATCATTTATGATAAGCGGAACATTATGGCTGTGACAAATTTCCTTTAATTTCAAAGCTTCATCAATGAATTCCTGTTCGGATATATTTTTTTCTCTGAGCTGAATTATTCCTGCACCGCCACGCAATGCGGATTCAACCTGCTCATAAAGGGATTGTCTGCCGACAAGCGAACGCTCAGTAATGGCATATAATGTATAATCAGGCTTCATAATACAGCCCTCCTCATATTTTCGATATATTCTGACGGATTTTCGCATATCATAAGTCCACTCATAATGCATATTCCTGCCGCACCATGATTGTATACAGAGCCGATATTATCCGCACTTATGCCGCCTATGGCATATACAGGGATATTCACCGCACTGCATACATTTTCAAGGAATTCAAGACCTCTCGGAGCAAGATTTTTCTTGCAGTCCGTCTGAAAAATATGTCCTGCGGTGATGTATGTGCAGCCGCTTTTTACGGCATTTTCAGCATCATCAACGGAATGGCATGATGTACCAAGTTCTGTAAATCTGCCTTTCATATCATCTGACATTTCACGCAGTATCGGGAATGGTGCATGAAAATATTCCGCACCGAGTTCGGCGGCTGTTTCAGCGAATGTATGGAGTATGCACTTAACATTATATTTTCCGCATATTTCCATAACTCTTTCAGCAAGAATACGGTATTCCGCAGGGGACATATCCTTTTCACGCAGAATTATCGCATCAGGCTTTGCGGCAGCGATTTTCTCCATACACTGAAAAAAATCCTCCCTGCATAACAAGCGGTTTGTCACGCAGTATATCTTACACATAGAGATAATCATTCAAAACAGGCTGAAGTCCTTCCGCTGACATATCCTTATACATTGTATCAAAGCTTCGGCTGTCATTTATTTCAAACTGTTCATCGCCCTCCGCACCTGTCTGTTCCTTTCCGCTGTATTTGCTCTCATGGTCGCCGATACCTGTTGAAACTCCTGCCGATACCTTTGTTGCGGCGATTTTGACAATACCATCTCTGAAACTTTTGCTTTCCCTTGATGATACTGTAATTCCTGCAAACGGCAGGAATATTCTGTATGCACATATAATCTGACAGAGCTGAGTTTCATGGACATCAAGCGGATTTATCCTGTTATTGTTGATAATCGGTCTTAATCTCGGACATGAGATTGATATTTCAGTGTGCGGATATTTACGCTGTATATGATAAGCGTGCAATGCAGTTGCAAGAGCGTCCTTTCTGAAATCGGAAAGTCCGAGAAGTGCGGAGAATGCAACTCCACGCATACCGCCCATTACAGCACGTTCCTGAGCCTCAAAGCGATAAGGATACACACGCTTATGACCGAGAAGATGAAGCTGTTCATATCTTACAGAATCATATGTTTCCTGAAATACCGTCACATAATCCGCACCACATTCATGGAGGTATCTGTATTCATCTGTATTAACAGGATAAATTTCAAGTCCGACCATTCGGAAATATTTTCTTGCAAGCTTGCAGGCTTCACCGATATATTTGACATCGCTCTGTGAACGGCTTTCGCCCGTGAGTATAAGAATTTCCTCCATACCGCTGTCGGATATGATTTTCATTTCCTTTTCAATCTGCTCCATATTGAGCTTCATGCGGTTTATATGGTTATAGCAGTTAAATCCGCAGTAAACGCAGTAATTTTCGCAGTAATTTGCGATATACAGCGGAGTAAAGAGGTATACGGTATTTCCGAAATGCTTTCTTGTTTCGTTTCTTGCTTTCTGAGCCATCTGTTCGAGGAATGGTTCAGCGGCAGGCGATAAAAGAGCCATAAGGTCTTTGACAGAACAGGTATCATGTTCAAGAGCCGCCCTTACGTCCTTTGCTGTGAATTTTGAGTAATCATATTCCTCAACAGCCGAGATAACCTTTTCCCTTATATCAGAATTAATTCTTTCCATGCCGTCCATATACTCCATATGGTTTGTTCTGGAGGCAGGATTATTTTCAAGCTGATGCTTCTTTTCAAGAGCCGCTTCGGAGAGATATTCCGAGTCAACAAAATACTGATTTTCCATAATTAAATACGCACTCCTTTAATCATGCAGAAAGCCTGTAAGAGGGTCAGAAGCCGCCGCACCTCTCATTAGAACACGTCCAAGACCTGACAAATAAGCATTTCTTCCGGCTTCAATTGCCTTTCTGAAAGCTTCCGCCATCATAGGCAAATCGCCTGCTGTGGCAAGTGCAGTATTAGCCATAACAGCCGCCGCACCCATTTCCATGGCTTCACAAGCCTGTGACGGTCTGCCGATACCTGCGTCAACGATAATCGGCAAATCACATTCATCAATGAGAATCTGTATAAATTCCTTTGTGGCAAGACCTTTATTTGAGCCTATCGGTGAAGCAAGCGGCATGATTGAAGCCGCACCTGCATTGGTCAAATCCCTTGCAGTATTGAGGTCGGGATACATATAAGGCATTACAACAAATCCCTCTTTTGCGAGAATTTCAGTAGCCTTTACGGTTTCAGCATTATCGGGGAGCAGATATTTTGAATCACGCATAATTTCGATTTTAACGAAATCACCGCAGCCGAGTTCTCTTGCAAGACGTGCAATTCTAACGGCTTCCTCGGCAGTTCTTGCCCCTGATGTATTAGGGAGGAGAGTTACTCCCTCTGGAATATAGTCAAGTATATTCTCATGCTCCTTGGTATTTGCTCTGCGTACAGCGAGAGTAATAATTTCAGCTCCTGCATATTTCACAGCGGCTTCAATCAGGCTTAGAGAATACTTGCCTGAGCCGAGAATAAAACGTGAGCTGAACTCATGACCGCCTATAACAAGCTTGTCATTATTATCCATTTAAAACAGTCCTTTCTCAATAATAAATTAACATGAATATGATGAAATAAAATTTTCTGAAAAGCAAAAGTTTTGGTCAAGTTTTTTCAAGCGGCAAGTTGCCGCCTCCGGTTTAAAGCGGTCGGGTAGGTACAAACCGCAACAATCAAGCTAAAACCGAAACCAAAAGTTTTTGCCCAGCTTTTTTCAAAAAGCTGGTGGTTTCCAAAGGCAGAGCCTTTGGTCGCTCGAAAGAGCGAAACGGGGGTGTGGGGGCGGCAGCCCCCGCC
>JBJEQS010000362.1:0-6192 GCA_051881875.1 Oscillospiraceae bacterium | reverse complement strand
TTGTATCGAAATATAGCTGCTTTGGCGGGTGTGACCATATGGGATATTTAGTGTGGTACTGAAATTGCTATGGCCAAGCCAAAGCTGTATCTCCTTCATAGGAACTCCGCATGAAAGCAGCAAGCTTGCACAGCTGTGGCGGAGATCGTGAAATCTGATATGCCGCAAACCATTCTTTGCAAGGACATTTGAAAAGTGACTTGTTATGTAATCCGGCGTTATCAGATCTCCTGTATCATTCACAAAGATATAGTCCTCGTACTGGGTATTATATGCATTCAGACATAGCTGTTTATTTCGTTCCTGCTCATATTTCCGCTGCAAAAGCATCTTTTCAATGCTTGGAATAAGTGGAAGTGTACGCTTGCTTGATTCAGTTTTCAGTTCTTCCTTTGAAATAATCTCATGAGAACCGTTTATTCTGACTTCTATAATCTTTCGCTTTATCGTAATAGTTTTGGCGTCAAAGTCAACACAATCCCATTTTAACCCTATGACCTCGGAACGTCTGAATCCATAATACGCTACTACATACACTACCAGTTCCATAGGATCACCTTTGAATGCTTCAAACATTTCACGCAGTTCACAGTTGTTGTAAAAAGATGCCTTATACTTAGCTTTTTTCGGACGGTCGATCTTGTCTGCCGGATTGCTCAAAAGCATGTCCATTTTAACTGCATACTGCAAGGATTTTCGAATGATCGAATGATAGTGAAGAACTGAATTGGCTGACAATCCTCTCTCAAGCAGCTTGTTATAATATGTCTGTATATGAATAGGACGTATCTGATTCAGATGCAGCTTCTGGCTGTCAAAATATGAGCAAATCTCTTTTACAAGACGAGAATAGCCTTGATAAGTGGATTCCTGTATATTCGACTTGATGGTATTGAGCCAGCTCTGCAGAAAATCGGAATACAGCGAATTTTCGCATATAATAACTGACTGATTGTCGGAACCTTCTTTATGTGACGCTCTGAATTCGTCAAAAACCTGCTCTGCAAAATCGACAGCCCGCTTCTTGTTCCCTTTTACAGCCATACCTGTTGCAATCCACTTGTTTTTAGTCTGCCCGTATTCATCTTTGTAGTGGATTACAACATAGTACTTGTTGTTTTTACTCTGTAAGCTGTATGTCATGCAGATCCTCCTTTTATGATGCGATATTTCCGTCATCGCCTAATGTGAGAACATATTTGATTATGCTGAGCTTGGGGATAATAAACGCTCTGTTCGATGTTCCTTTAAGCCGCATTATCTTATTTGTATTGATCAGCTCATAAGCGGTCGATCTGCTGATTCCACCAAGCATACTGCACATTTGAGCAACTGTAACAATATCCGGATAATCGGTATAGAGGATCTTATATGCCTCTTGGATCGAAATCGACTCTGTTTCATTAGTTGTCTTTTTTTCCATAATAAATTACCTCCTGTTAAAATTTAGAGTATATGTTTTATATATCCACAATTATAATATGTGTTCAAGACAGCGGATTTTTACTGAACAGACTACTCAAAGTTTTTAGGATTTGTGGCGATCGGCGTATCTTCTTTTAGAGTTATATTAATATAACCATTGATCGTCGAGCTTCCAAAACGCTTCTTCTTCGGTTCAATATCCGATGATATTTTATTAAGGCGTTTTGAAAACGCATTTGATGAGGAAAAAGCAGCCAGTTTCATGTAATTGCAATAATCAGAATACGCTTGATACAACACCTGAGTTGGGGTGAACAAATCTCCGTCCCTACTTATTATGCAGCATTCCTTAACAAATTCCCCTACGATATCGCAAGGCACTGCTGCACTTGAAAAAGTCCCATTCGCTGTAACAGGTTCAGAGCTATATCTGTATATTTCATCACCGGTGAATTCATAGTTCCTTCTTACCACATTAGCAAAACACGAAAGGGTCAGCCTTGCGATTGCAGAAAGCTCGTTCTGCATCTGCTCTATAAGGTATGGATTTCTCAAATGCCTCGGAATAATGTTCCTGCATGGTATATATAGGACTCTGTCAAAAAAAGCCGGATCATGATATGTGATTTTTATATCATCATTTAATCCGAAAAGAAGTTTGCCGGTAAAAATGTAGGAAAAAGCGTTCATATACTTAATTTCACCTTGTACATCATCTCTACCGGTCAAAGCCTTTAGTTTCGCAACAGAAGAAGGATCCAACGGTAAACATGGAGCATCCATACATATATTCAATGCTGCCGTTGAAAGGGTTGCACCTGCAAACTGTCCCGAAAGTGCTTGAGGACTATATGATGTGACATTTTTGCTGTAAAAGAATTTCTTAATAAGTTCTCCATAAGCACTTTTGCCTGTGTTACCAGGGCCAATCAAAGCCACAAACCTTTTGGCAAAGCAATCGTTCGAAAGAATGTATCCTGTCGTTTCAAGCAGTCGTATATACAAAGTTTCATCACCTCCTGCCATATCAAGGATGAACTTTTTGAATATCGGACAATCGAACGAGTTTGTAGCTAACGGAATATTTAAAGCGTGCATAATAAAATATTTCGCAGAATGCGGATATGTTTCGTTAGTTAGATAATTGTAGGCACAATCTTCAAATATTACATAGCTTTGATACATTTTGTAGTTAATGCTCTCAAGCTTTATAGCCTTTAAGCGAACAAACCCCGCAAGATCAGTTGCAAACTTCATTGATGGCACATTGGGTTCATATTCATTAACACAAAGGCCCTTTATTTCATCCGCAGTAAGAATATCGTAATTCTTACCATTGAATATATACAATGCCCCTTTGTATTCGAATATTCTATATTTTTTTAAGAGCAATTTAGCTAGATCCAATGTGCTTGGAGTGTTCTGGACATTCTTGGATTTAACAAACCCATTATCTGGCGAATAGGGATTACTTTTCTCGACTCTGTCCAAAACGCCACCGGCAAATGAAGCAGCTTTCACAATAGCTCCAGCAGGAACAGACGGATTTACTGCAAGCTGAGTGCATGTCGCATGAGCATTGACTTGTGGTATCGAATCAACAGAAATAGGTTCAACTTCCTTTGCTTTTTCACTTAATACGTTGATATTGACCGATCCTGCTTGTGGTACAATACCGGTTATCTTGATAAGCTCATCCAGAGAATTTGCTGTATTAAGGGTAGCCATAGGACTTGTACAGCCTTTATTTGCAACAATTCCTGTATATACTTTCAGGGTTCCGTTTTCTTTGAGAAGACTGACCATATTTTCAGCAGTTATAGGAATCATTGACCCATTAATGTAAACATAGTGGATATTCGATCCTGATGCATAAACCGTCATTGGATTACTTAGTCCCATAATTTTTCCTCCATATATTAATTCGATTTGAGGTTTTGCTATAGCGCTGAACACATCAGCTTCCCGGGTGATTATTATTCTATCACAGATTATTTGGAAAAACAATTGACAAAACTTACATTTTTTGGAAGTTTTGATTTTTATGAAAAAAATATTAAATAAGCAAGCACATTATTTAAAAAATGATTGACTTTTCATTTAGATTGACTATAATAAAACAAGGAGGATTTTTTTATGAATACGAATCAAAACCCATTTTTTTCACGATTAATTGATACTTATTGCGCAAGTATATCAAGAAACTTAAACGATTTTCTTTTTCAAGCAAATAAGCTTAAACTAGAAACAAAAGATTTAACCACAGAAAAAATTATTAACGGATTGTATGACATAGCTAAAGAAAACAAAACCAGCTCAATTCGAAATATCTCGGAACTAGGAGCGCAAAAAATTTACGATTTACTTGGAAATCCACTTTGTACTGTTAACTTCCCAAATAGAAGTGATTTAACAGAAAAAGGGCAAAAAATTTTAACCATTTTTGATTATTTGTATCCATTGCATTCAGAAAAAGAACAAAGTGATCATCTATTTGAAAACTCATATTATTTCCGTGAATATCTAAAAAAAGATGAAACCGCAACTATTATTGATGAAATCTTAAAGCTCAAAGTAAAAAATAAACTACACAATAATTTCCTTCCAGCTTCTCCCGAATTATACTTGATTTCAGAATGCCTATCACGTGGAATACAGCAATTAAAATTTTCCCAAAAACACACTTTTCAAGAGATGGAATCCATTATGAATAGAAATACGTCATTTATTAATGGATTAATAAAATGCAATGTTGATATCAAAAACTATTCTGCTGAAGGTTTGCGCCAACTATTGGTTCCTTTGCTGTGCAATGGAGAATGCACATTCGATTACATTTTTTACCTATCCAATGAACGTTTCCAAACATTAGATGGAAATATTACTCCCTTGATAATCATTGAAAATGAAGATCCTATTATAATAGAGCATCTTAAGTTCTACTTTAGTAAACATTCAAAGGAAATAGATTTAGCAAAGTTTTTACTAAAAATTCTTGAAAGTGATAACAATCAAAACTATATAGAATCAATTAGAGAACAACTTATGAAGTATTGTCATGAAATTGACGAAAGAAATGCTTTAAATGAATGATTTCGTATTACATCATAGTTTCTCAACGTAATAGCGTTCTCCGTTCCCTGTTCCGATAAGCTAAACCCATTATAATATATATTTTCTATCGCGATAGAAATAATTATATATAGCTTTTTGCACATCGGAATAAGGAACAAAGGAACATTTTATATTAGTAGCGTTATTAAACGCACATACTTTTTTCAATGATATATTCTATAAAACTCATCTATACTCCTGTATAGTCTGTTTGAAAGCTTAATTCTGTGTGTGCGATTCTTGATAAGACTTTAAAAAGCCTGAAATCGCAAGTGATTTTGAAAACCGAAAACGTGCAGACTATTTAATATCCGTTCCGTGTTCCACGTTCCGATAAAAAATAAACCGTATATATAATATATTTTCTTTCGTGCGAAAGAATAATGATATATATATGGTTTTAAATGTATCGGAACAGAGAACATCGGAACAAATTGCAGTAACCACATTACCCGAAGTTTTGAGAATCAAACTCCTTTATCATTCGATAAAGCGTGGGGCGTGACACGCCAAGCATCTTAGCCAACTCCGTTTTGCTTATCTTTCGTGATTGGTAATCCGCATAAAGTTCGGCTAATTTATCATTGCAGATTGGTTTTCGGCCTTTATAAATACCATTTCGTTTGGCGATAGCAATTCCTTCACGCTGACGTTCGAGCAGGTTTTCACGCTCAAATTCAGCAATACCGGCAAGAAAGGTCAGCATAAGCTTTCCTGTGGGAGTTGATGTGTCAATATTTTCCTTGTTGCTTACAAGGTGGATGTTCTTGGATTTAAGCTGTTTTACAATGTCCAGCAGATCTTTGGTGCTTCTGGCAAGACGAGTGAAATCATGCACAAAGATAGTATCACCTTCTCTGGCAAATTCAAGCATCTGCTGCAGTTTGGGACGATTGACGTCTTTAGCGGATATTTTTTCTATATACCATTTATCAATAGTATATTTTTCAAGTGCTTCTACTTGTCTTGCCTCGTTCTGTTCAACGGTTGATACTCTTACATAAGCTATGTTCATATTATCACTTCCTTGTAAAATTAGGGTACACCGTATCTTGACAATGAAAAAATCGTTGTTATTTGTAAAAATAAAGTTGGAATTCGTGTTTTTTTACACTTTGTAACGCAGTTTAAGAACCTATTTTTACAAACAATCCGCTGACTGTTATCAGCCTTGAAGCTGTATCGGTCAGCGGATTTTTCATCAGCACAACATCTCACAAAGCTTAATTTCCGAAATACACTTCTGCATCTCAAGCGGATCATAAAGCATTTCTTCAATTTCCAACTCATCATACCCATATTCAAGCAACATAATAACATCCTCCGGATCAATTCCGAAATAACCTGCATACTCCGTTATCTCATCAATGAAAAGATTCTCTGCTTCGTAGTCATAGGGGGCAATAGATGAAAATCCATAGCAAGATCCCCAAGTTCCGAAATATCTGTCCTTGAAGTTAAAGGTCTGAATCTCAATTGTTCCATTGGGCGTTATTCTTAATATATCTCCACACGAAATGTTGACCCTGCTGTAATTCTTCAAACCGATTTTCTTTACAGCTCTTGTTAGTATTTCATCTGTGCTTGCATAAAGATAGAAGCCGTTGAACTTGTATATTGCCATAGGATTATCACCCTTTACAATGTACAAAT
>JBJEQS010000361.1:0-6227 GCA_051881875.1 Oscillospiraceae bacterium | reverse complement strand
TGGTTGTGTTGCCGCTGTCCTTCCACAGCTCGAAGTCATAGCCGTCTTCAGTACCCGTTATGCAGTCGGTGTACACTGTATCAGCACTTACGGTAATTGCAGGTACACATGAAGCAAAAACCGCAGCACTTGCCGCAAGACTTAAAAATCTTCTCTTCATGATAAAAAAATCATCCTTTCCCCTCAAATTTAAAAATGGCATACATATCCGAACATATAGCTATTTATTCGGATAAACAAATTAAAATGGCTGACAATTAAAGTATATTATATTGCATGAAAAAAGTCAACAAATCTCAAAAATTTTGACAAAATTAATAATATCTATAATTCAAAATTGCCAAATGGTAAATAAAGTAAAAATCAAAAAACAGATTTGCTTGTGAAATGTATTTTCAATAAAAAGTAAAATAATTGACATAATACATAGCTTATGATATAATTGTAAATAAAAATATGTAAATTAATATAATGCTTTTTTATAAAAATACCGTTGATGATTTGATGCAGTTTCTTAAAAAGACAAATATTTTGATAAGCTGATACCGTATAAAACTGATAATAATAAGAACAATGAATATATTGTTATTATTAATTGTAAAACAGAAAACAGCGGGTTTTAATTATATTGCAGAAAAATTTGATTTATGGAGGAAATAAAAATGTCATTTGAGATTATAAATGGTGTATTGAAAAAATACACTGAGGAGGAGAATGTTAAAGATATAGTTATTCCTGATGGGGTAACAGGTATTGAAGATTTTGCTTTTTATAAATCCGAAAATCTTAATTCAGTAGTAATGCCCGACAGCGTTATAAGTATCGGAAAAGAGATTTTTGGTGAATGTACTTTACTTACTGATGTCAGACTTTCAGAAAATATTACCTGCATAAGTGATGGTACTTTCTATGGCTGTTCAGCTTTGAAGTCAGTAAAGCTTCCGGATTCGTTAAAAGAAATCAGTGAAAGTGCTTTTGAAGAATGTAAAAGCCTTGAAACAGCAGTCATTCCGAAAAATACTGAAATTATCGGTGTATGTGCTTTCAGCAGCTGTGACAGCCTTAAATCAGTAATACTCCCGGAGGGGTTGAAAGTTATTGATGAAAGTGCTTTTGAATGCTGTGAAAATCTGAGTGAGTTAACTTTTCCGGAAAGCATTGAGAGTATCGGAAGCAATGCTTTTTACAACTGCCGCAGTCTGACTGATATAAAATTTCCCGATAATCTGAAAAGTATAGGAAGCTCTGCTTTTTATGGCTGTGAAGCGTTAAAAAAAGCAGTGCTGCCTGCAAATATAAAAGCAATTGAAGAAAGTACATTTACATGGTGTACCGGCATGGAGGAAATAGTAATTCCTGATGGTGCTGAAAGTATAGGAAGTTCAGCTTTCTGTATGTGTGAGGGGCTTGAATCAATAATAATTCCTCAAAACGTTAATTATATAGGAAACACTGTATTCAGCTGCTGTAAGAATCTGAAATCAATAACTGTTTCTGAAAATAACAAGAATTATTGTGACATAGATGGTGTATTGTTTAATAAGGAGCGTACAGAGCTGATAGTTTATCCGCCGGACAGAGAAGCTTCGGAATACTGTATTCCTGAAGGTACGGTAATCATAAGCGATGCAGCTTTTCTCGACTGTACTAATCTGATAAGGATAACACTTCCGTCAAGTGTGCGGAGTATCGGTGTGAATGCGTTTCAGGGTTGCATAAATGCTGAAACAATAACAATTCCTGAAAGTGTGGAGAATATCGGCAGAGGTTCATTTGAAGGCTGTGAGAGTCTGACAGAAGCAGTAATTCCGGCTGGTATGACAGTCGTTCCGAAAAGAGCTTTCTATAAATGTTCATCTGTTAAATCAGTAACAATTCCTGAAAGTGTACGGGGCATTGATGAATCTGCTTTTGAAAAGTCGGGAATCAGTGAAGTAAAAATTTCTGAATATATCAAATTTATTGCCAACAAGGCATTTTACTGCTGTGAAAATCTCAAAGAAACAGCAATTCCGAAAAACATCAAAAGTATCGGTGACTATGCTTTCTCAGGCTGTACAAGTCTTAAAAATATGTCAATATGGATAGGTGACATTCATATGGTAATTGACATAAGCGGACTCGGAAAAGATGAATCAATAAACGCTCTGACAGGTATGTTTGAAAAGAAAGATTTCTCAAGAACATTCAGCAAAGAAACAAAAGACAGAATTATTCTTGAATATTGTCTGAAAACAGGTGACATAGCTGCCAAGAGATACATCAGGGCAAATTATGATGATATTGTAATGTATATTCTTAAAGATAATGACATGGACAGATTAAATCAGCTCATTGAGAAAGCTCCTTTCTTTACGAAAAATAATATCGGCAGATTTATACAGTATACAATTGATAACAAGAAAAATGATGCCTATACATTGCTTTACAATTATAAGTCTGAATATATTGGTTCTGATGATTAAGAACTTATAATTAAACATATATTTTTACAGCCATGCTTTTTATTAAGTATGGCTGATTTTCTGTATATTGTTTTTTTGTATATGGTGTGGTATAATAATTGCAATTAATGCTGAATTATAAATCAGCATGGATTTATAGTACTGCTATGAAAAATAAAGGAGTGTACAATATGTATAATGTAGTATGTTTTCATAATCCTGATGAATATAACGGATACCTTAGCAACTGGTATCTTTCGGATTTCAAGGTGAATGGTATAAAGTATTCATCAATGGAACAGTATATGATGTATCAGAAAGCAGTTACATTCAATGATTATGAAACAGCGGAAAAGATACTTGAAATATCGGATACAGGGAAAATAAAGGCACTTGGTCGTGCTGTAAAGAATTACAATGATAATGTGTGGAATGGATTAAGACAGATTATTGTATATAAGGGACTGCTCGCAAAATTTTCACAGAATGAAACACTCAGGGATAAATTACTCGGCACAGGCGATGATATTCTTGCGGAATGTGCCGTTCAGGATAAAATCTGGGGAATCGGATTATCAATGAAAGATGAGAAGCGTATGGATATGGACAGCTGGCAGGGAAAAAATCTGCTCGGATTTTCATTGATGATGGTAAGACAAAAGCTTAAAGATGCAGACTAAAAGGAGAATTTTTATATGAAAATATATAACGCTGAAATATATACAATGAACAGCGAAATTATAAAAAACGGCTGGATTGAAATTCAAAACGGCAAAATATCATATGTCGGTGAGGGCGTTCCTGAATCAGTATCGGAAAATGATATCAATGCTGACGGAAAAAAGCTTATCCCCGGATTTATTGACGCTCATACGCATATAGGAATAATTGAAAACGGAATTAATTTTGAGGGCGATGACTGCAATGAACAGACAGACCCTTTCACTCCGCATTTAAGAGTTATTGACGGTGTAAATCCGTTTGACTACTGCTTTAAGGAGGCTCGTCAGAGAGGTATAACATCTGTGCTTACCTGCCCCGGAAGTGCTAATGCCTGCGGAGGAAACATAATCGCAATAAAGACAGCCGGAAGACGTGCTGATGATATGCTTATAAAAGAAGTCGGAATTAAATTTGCACTCGGTGAAAATCCCAAGACGGTTTATAATGACAGAGATGAAACTCCGATTACAAGAATGGGCATTGCCGCTGTTATAAGAGAGGGATTATATAAGGCTAAGAAATATTATGATGATATTCTGAAATATGAGAGCGACTGCGAAAATTATGATTTGCCTGAATATGATATAAAATGTGAGTCACTTATTCCGCTTATAAAAAAAGAGGTAAAGGCATATTTTCACTGTCACAGAGCCGATGATATGTGTACAGCCATGCGTCTTGCAAAGGAATTTGATATTGATATTGTAATAGTCCATGCAACAGAAGGTCATCTCATAGCCGACATACTTGCGGAAGAAAATGTGCCTGTAATAGCAGGGCCTGTTTTATGCGACAGATGCAAGCCTGAAATGAATGGTCTTAAAATAGAAAATGCCGGAATACTTACCGAAAATAATGTAAAAACGGCATTATGTACAGACCACCCCGTTATACCGATACAATATCTGCCGACATCGGCTGAAATAGCCGTAAAGGGCGGTATGAGTGAATATGATGCTCTTAAAGCCATTACCATAATACCTGCGGAAATATGCGGTATTGCTGACAGAGTAGGAAGCATTGCAGTCGGTATGGACGCTGATATACAGCTTTATTCGGGAAATCCGCTTGATATTGTCAATGAGCCTGATATGGTTATGATAGACGGGAAGCGGCAATAATTCACAAAATTCATATTATTTTATAAAAATGTGTGACATTTCCGAAAAAATCTGTTATAATTGTTACAACATAATATTTTCTATGAGGTGATAAATATGAAAGACAATATCATTATTAAACAGACAGCAGAGAAAATTGCGGAGATATGTTCTCAGGTAAAAAAGATTATACTCATCAGCTACAAAACTGATAACTATAATGAACTTACAAGCTTTAAGCTTTGCCTTATCGTTGAGGATAATATCGAGAGTATGCCTGAGCTTGAATGCAGTCTTTATATGCAGATTGATTCTGATATTCCGTTCGATTTGGTCTTTTACAGTATTCCCGAATGGGAGGAACTGAAAGAAAAAGAAGGCACATTTGCTTCAAAAATAAACAATACAGGGGCGGTGCTTTATGAGTAGGGGATACAGGGATAATGACAGCAGACAGTATGACAGATGGATGGTATACGCTTATACAGACCTGTTTTCAGCTAAAAAACTGGCAGAAGATGAACGCTGTCAGCGAAATGCGGTTTTTCATTGCCAGCAATGTATTGAGAAATCCCTTAAAGCCTATCTTATGTTCAAGCGTCACAGGCTTTATGACGGACATAACCTCACATGGCTTTGCAAGCAGGCTATGCAGTATGACAGCAATTTTGAAAAATGGCTTGCAAAAAGTACAGCTGTCAATAAATTCTATATTGAAACAAGATACCCTGCCGATGTTATGATTGATATTACCACTGAAATGCTGAATGAGCTTATAGATTCAACATCGCAGATACTTGAATTTATTACACAGCTTATTCATTATGACTATATGAGCAGCAGAAGAAAAAATTAATACTTGAAAAAATCAGCAATAAATGTTATAATATGATGTAATGCGTTATTCATCGTGTATATGCCGTTTAATCTGCATTATATTTTTAATTCCGGAGGTTAATATAAAATGAAAATATCCCGTAAATATGCTTTTATAGCCGCTGCTGCACTGATGGCGTCATCAATCACAATGTGCGGATGTGAAAAGAAAAATAATTCATCGTCCGAAAACAGCGTGATTTACTATAACAGTTCAAATGAAACCAAACAGCTTGGTGCTGATAATTCCACATCTGAAAATCAGGTTCCGGCTGAAACAGAGAAACAGAATGAAAGCAGTAAGAAAGAAGAAATTTCTGAAACTGCTGCCGAAGTTGAGATTGAATATGTTGAGGGTAATATCGGTGAAACTGCTGAACAGAAAGGCATTTCTGTAAATCTTGAAAAGGTTGAATTCTTTACAGACCAGAAAACAACCGATGATACCAAGCTTGCTTATGCCATGTTCAGCATAAAGAATGTAACATCAGATGATATTAAAATTTCAAGACTTGAAAATTTCACTTTAAGCATTGATGGTCAAAGTCCGTCAGTAGATGCAATAACATCTGTAAGAGCATCTTCAGAGGCTATCCAGAAATTAGGCGACAGCGGAAAGCTTAATGGAACTATCGGTTCAGGAAACTCACTTGAAGGATATATTGCTTTTGAAATTCCTGAAAATGCTTCTGAAATAGAAATCGTATATTATCCTTATAAGTATTCACAGAATCAGACAAATGATATAGGATATAGATTCAAGATTAATGTTGCTGATATGGGCGTTTTAAAATAATTATTTGTTAAAATTGCAAAAAATATTTCTTTTTCGTAGTGCATTTTATATAATAATAATCTTGATTATTTTTCAGAAAAGTGGTATATTATATTCATAAGGGATTATATAGTTATTCTACTCTTAAAATTTTGATACAGTAAAAAGCCATACCTTTTGCTGAGGGTATGGCTTTTCTGTAATTTATCAGCTGAAAACGATTGACATAAATTTTTTTATATATTATAATTATCATAACGTGAGTTCGATAGATTTATTTTGTAATGGCGAACTATATTCGCCAGTCTT
>JBJEQS010000360.1:0-1503 GCA_051881875.1 Oscillospiraceae bacterium | reverse complement strand
TATTGTTTCTGTTTTGCGAACTTCGTTCGCACAAACTTTTTTTGGAAAAAGTTTGCCAAAAAACTTTTCTGAACGATTGAAGGGCGGGGACTCCGTCCCCACACACCTGTGGAATTTCGCCGTCTGCGGACGGCGACAAGGGCTTTGCCCCTTGACCCCACCAGCTTTTTGAAAAAAAGCTGGGCAAAAACTTTTTCTTTCGAACTTTGCTTTATGGGTGCATTTTTTAACTACCCGACCACTTGGATAAATAAAAATACTGAAAAATGGAGGCGGCAACTTTCCGCAAAAGCTTGACCAAAACTTTTATTTTTAGTTGTCGAACTCACGCTGTTATAACATATCGGCAATATCGTATATAAGGCGTTCTGTCTTATCCCAGCCAAGACATGGGTCTGTAATGGACTTGCCGTAGCAGCCCTCTTCAATCTTCTGTGCACCGTCCTCAATATAGCTTTCAACCATGAAGCCCTTTACTATCTTTTTGATTTCGGAATTATATTTGCAGTAATTGAGTACATCTTTTATAATTCTCGGCTGTTCAAGATATTTCTTGCCTGAGTTTGCATGGTTTGAATCTATTATTACTGCCGGATTTTCATAATTGCTCTCCTGATAGAGTGAGATAAGGCGGATAATATCCTCATAATGATAGTTAGGAATTGACTGTCCATGCTTATTTGAATATCCACGAAGTATAGCGTGTGCATATGGATTGCCCTTTGAATGAACCTGCCAGCCTCTGAAAATGAATGTATGACCTTTCTGTGCGGCAGTGATTGCATTCATCATTACAGATAAATCGCCGCTTGTAGGATTTTTCATGCCTACAGGTACGGATAATCCGCTTGATGTAAGGCGGTGCTGCTGATTTTCAACGGAACGGGCACCTACTGCGATATATGCAAGCAGGTCATCAAGATAACGGGCATTTTCGGTATAAAGCATTTCATCGGCACATGAAAAGCCTGTTTCCTGCAATGCTCTCATATGGAACTGTCTTGTAGCGATAATTCCCTTGAACATATCCGGTTTTTCTGTCGGGTCAGGCTGATGAAGCAGTCCCTTGTATCCGCTTCCTGTTGTACGGGGTTTATTTGTGTATATTCTTGGGATAATGAGAATTTTATCTTCTACTTTATCCTGTACTTTGCGTAAGCGTGTTATATAGTCGATAACGCTGTCCTCCTTATCGGCGGAGCATGGACCTATGATAAGTGCAAGCTTATCGGATTTCCCTGAGAAAATATCCTTTACAGCTTCAACATTTTTGCTTACAGTTTCCTGAAGTTCAGGAGTTATAGGATACATTTCCTTTACTTCCTTAGGGATAGGAAGTTTTTTTTCAAATTCCATATTCATCATAACGGGGGTATCTCCTTTAAATCTGACGGATTTATATTTACAGGCGAATTGTGTTCGCTTGTTTTATTCTGTTCGGCGAACTTCGTTCGCCCATTGTAGCTTACTGTGAATTTCATCAGGCGGCTTTCAGCCGCCCAA
>JBJEQS010000359.1:0-6255 GCA_051881875.1 Oscillospiraceae bacterium | reverse complement strand
ACACTTCTTATTTATCAAGAGTAATTGGAAATTAAAAGAAATTGATTTGCGTGCACCTGAATACGGCGATATTGACGATATTTTTGCAAAACTTTTTCTTATTTTATTTTCTGTATTCCAAATATCATTCATATATTTTTTTTAATCAATATATTTTTTCAAAAAATGTCGTCGTTACCGACAATGCCGTCAAAACGTAGGTTTCACCTTGTTGTTTTCACTGACGGTAACTAAAAATTGCCATCATGCCGTCAAAAAAATTTTCCCATATCTCCGTATGTGAGATATGGGTTTTTTATCATCAACCAACACTAAACAATGCTTCATCAATCTTATCAGCAGCTTCCTTTTCTACACTCTTTAATACATGGCTATATATGTCCATTGTAATTTGATAATTAGAATGCCCTAAACGTTGTTGGGCTACTTTGGGAGAAATTCCTGATATAAGCATTATTGTTGCATTGATATGTCTTAAATCGTAAAAACGAATATGCTTAAGATTATTGGCTTTCAGAAATCTTCTGAATTTTAAAGACAGTGAATCACTCTTGTATGGCGAACCATCAGGCTGACAAATAATATAGTTATCAGCACCTGCATGACGTTCATCTTTAATCTGTTTTAACAATACAAGAATGCTCCATTGTTTTTTACCTCAAAGTCAACCTCTGTGCCAATAATTTGAGATAGGCTGCTATATTTTTTCATAAATGGATCGAATATTTTTGCATTTATTTCTGAATTGCATGGACAATTCATAAAAATTGTACCTGATTCGAGCTTAATCTTTATGAGCAGCTTAGTTTTTTCCTTTACCATTTTACATTCAGTTACTATCTCCTTGTTTCATCTCACTCGTCGGCATTAACGGTATTTTTCTAAAACTTTTTTCTTACTCTTTTTTCAATATCGTATCTATCATCATATATATTATTTCTAAAAATCTATTTTATAAAAAATGCAGTAAATGCCGAAATGCCGTTGAAAACCTCGTAGAATTAAGGTTCGTAGCTCAACAGCATTTCTGTAAAACCTTTTTCTTAACTGAAAATTATCGACCGTTATCAAAAAAGGATATTACCTGCACCATCATTTACAATGGTTGTGGTAATATCCCTTGTTTTTATTATTTCATCTTCCCCTGCAATTCTCTGAAACTCTCCAAAGCACTCTGCAAATTCTCAATAATATCCGCAGCAAGAACATCGGGAGAAGGAAGATTATCGAGGTCTGCAAGTGACTTATCCTTAATCCAGAAAATATCAAGGCTTGTCTTATCACGCTTTAATATATCATCAATACTGTATTTACGCCATCTGCCGTCAGGATTATCTGTCTTTGACCACGTTTCCGTTCTCATATGGCGATTTTCGGGATTGTAACAAGTTATAAAATCAACCAAATCCGCATCTGTCATAGGATGCTGTTTCAATGTAAAATGAATATTTGTACGGAAATCATAAATCCATACTTCCTTTGTCTGTGTTTCAAGACTTGCAGGACGCTTATCAAAGAAAATAACATTTGCCTTTACACCAGGCTTATAGAATATACCTGTCGGCAATCTCAGAATGGTATGTAAATCCGTTGTTTCTAAAAGCTTTTTTCTTACTGTTTCTCCTGTTCCACCCTCAAATAATACATTATCGGGTACAACAATCGCCGCTTTTCCTGTTGATTTCAGAATTGTATTAATATGCTGAACAAAATTTAACTGCTTATTTGAACTTGTTGCCCAGAAATCCTGTCTGTTATATACCAAATCTTCCGACTCCTGCTCATCATCTTCATTTGTTACTGTGATAGATGATTTCTTTCCGAAAGGTGGATTTGTAAGGCAGTAATCACATCTCCAGCCGGGGTCAGTCAAAAGTGCATCTCCTAAGCTGACCGGTACATTTCCGTAAATATCGCCTATGTTATGCAGATACAGATTCATTAAGGCTGTCTTATAGGTTGCAGGTACTATCTCATTTTCATAGAATGTTTCATTTTTCAGAAATTCTTTCTGACTGCGGTCAAGAGTATAATTCTTCGGATTTGATATGAATGACTGTGCTGCAAGGAAAAATCCTCCGCTTCCGCAACAGGGGTCTGCAATTGTTTTCATAGGCTCAGGGCGAATACACTCAACCATTGCCTTTATAAGCGGACGTGGTGTAAAATACTGTCCTGCTCCGCTTTTGATATCCTCCGCATTTTTTTGCAGTAAGCCTTCGTAGATTTCACCCTTGACATCTGATGACATGGAAACCCATTTTTCCTTGTCTATCATCTGCACAACTCTGTATAAAATTGCTATATTGCGTATTTTATTTGTTGCACCGCTGAAAATCTGTCCTAAAATGCCTGTCTGTTCGCCAAGCTTTTCAAGGATTTCCTTGTATTTTGTTTCAAGCTCCGCACCTTTCAGCGTATTCATATCAGACCATGTATAACCTTGCGGAATACCTGTTTCACGTTTGTATGGTGGCTTTGAATATTCGTCTGACATTTTCAGAAATATCAGATATGTAAGCTGTTCAAGATAATCGCCGTAGGAAATCCCGTCATCTCGCAGAGGATTGCAAAGTCCCCATACTTTTGATACTATTGTTGATGATTGTCCTGACATATTAGCCCCCTATTTTTTATTTGCTATTTTCTTCAATAAATCATTTTGTTCTTTAACTTCCTTTAGTATATCATCTTCAAAAGAATTGTAAGATTCAATTGGCAATTGTTTATCAAATGGTATTTCTACATTATCAGAATACTCTTTACCATCACAAGAATATTTGATAGTCACTTTAAATGGAACTTTGCTTTTTGAATTAAAATCAGCAGAATTTGAAAAGAAAAAATCAAAATGTTGTCCTATACCAAATAAATATACTGATTCATTCAACTTAGAAAACCTTTCTTTATATTTTACTATTTCTAAAAATTCTTCATTTATCTTAAATGTAACATTTTCAGCTGGTTTACTACCATAATTGTAAAATCTTATTCCACAATAAGTTCTGTTTACAAAAATATATTCACAAGACATATATGGTCTATTTTGTTCATCAAACTGACGTTTACTTTCAGCAAGCTGTTCTTTTGTTGCATTAGCAGATAGTTTATTTGCATTCCATATAAAAATAGTAGCAACTACATATACAAAGGTTATTATTACCGTTAAAGCACCACTATTATCATTTAACCATTCCATAATATTATTCATATTTTTACAATTCTCCCTCAAACGCTTTCTTCAAAATGCTTTGCCTTAATGCTTTGGCTTGTTGTAATGCTGTATCAATAGTTTCTTCAATTCTTTCGCAATTAGATAACCTTGCATTTATTGTATTAATTGTACATTTAGCAATAGAATCACTTATAATAGGAACCTGACTCCATATATTGTATATAGAACGATGACATTCATCAACAATAATACAGTTAAAAAATTCAGGCGGATATTTTTCGTTGTAAATAACTTCTTTTGCTTTTTATCATTTGCACGATGTTCAGCAGATTCCATTTCTCCCTCTAAGGCTTCGTCAAGTTCCTCACCCTTGAGAATAGAATACATACGCTGAATAGTGCTTATACAAATCTGAATATCATCGGGGATAAATGAGCTTTTTAATCTGCATACACCATATAATGTTGAGAAAGAACGTGTATCATCATTCGGAGTATATGCCATAAATTCACGTTCAGCCTGTTCTCCAAGACTTTTCGTATCTACAAGAAACAGAATTCGATTCATCTTGCCATATTTCAGTAAACGATATGCGGCTGTTATCGCTGTAAATGTTTTACCTGCACCGGTAGCCATCTGCACCAATGCTTTAGGTCTGTTTTCTGAAAATGAAATATCAAGATTATTTATCGCTTTGATCTGACATTTTCTGAAGCCTGTTTCATCAAGTTTCGGAAATTTCTTAATATTATTTCGGATTGTATCATCAGAATTGAGTAATGCATAAAGTGTTTCAGGACGATGAAAAGAAAATACTTTCCGAGAACGATATTTCAAATCATCATAGTCAGTAAAACGAACAATTTTGTCAGTAGCTTCATAGGCAAAACGGATTTTGTATTCCTGCTGAATCCATTTGAAAGTGCTGTTCGCATAACGAGCAGACTGTCCTTCAACAACTGTGATATTTACACCAGCAGAAGATTTTTTTGCTTCAACAACGCCAACAGGTTTACAATCAACAAATAAAGCATAATCAACAGGACCTGTACTTGTAGGAAATTCTCTTACTGCTACACCAAATGATGCAGTAAGATTTATCTGTTTCATACCCTGTACAGTCCATCCTGATTCTTTCAGTTTATTATCAATTATAATTCTTGCTTTTTCTTCCGGTGACATATTTGCACCTCCTATTAATTATGGAAACCTCTTATTATATTTCACGACCTTTATATGATTCATTGTATCACAAAATAATAAAAAGTACAATAGTTATACAAATTTAATTTCCCCCAAAATGGAGCGAACATTATTCAGATTGAGGGATGATATTATTTATGAATATCAACCTTAAAAAATAAACAACAGGAACATTTTGCTTACGACGCTATTTTTCTGTATTTTGACGGTAAATAATAAGGCAAAACCTGAATATGACGATATTTTCGCAAAACTTTTTTCTTATTTTATTTTTTATATCGCACATATCATTCATATATTTTTATTAATCTATATTTTTTTCAAAAAAATACCGTCGTTACCAACAATGCCGTCAAAACATAGATTTCGCCTTATTATTTCCACTGACGGTAATTGATAATTGCCATCATTACCGTCATCTCTTAGGAATGATAACAATTTACAAAACAACAGCAAAAAACTTAGTTATAAAAAAATACCCTGTATCTCATTTATCCAGAGATACAGGGTATTAAAAACAACTATTAAAAACATTCATCAATCTGTTAACAGCAATACTTTCATTGCAGTAACCGTCGGCAGATTTCGTCGGCAAAAAAGATATTACCTATATCATCATTTAGAATGGTCGTGGTAATATCCCTTATTTTTTCAAATTATCAGCTTTTAATCAAAGCACTTGTAAGAATGTATGAATCATTAAAATTCAGAATTATATCGAAATTATTTGTACTCAGTACACCGCAGTATCCTTCCCCATCCATCTCGTTAAACTCTATTTCAAAAGGTGAACCTGTTACATTTCTAATCTCTGTTGCTGTCATACCTATTTCAATATTATCTGTAACTTTTCCTGAAAATGAATATGTATACCTTACTACATCATTCTTGTTATTTATCCCTGTGTAATCAGCATTTTCTCCTGCGTGTATCCATAAGCCATCTAATGCAGGATATCCTAAAAAATATCCTCCATCAATGTACTCATATGAATAATTATTACCATACATTGTCAATACTTCATTCACCGTCAATCCTATGTAATCAATCGCTGTATACGTTTTAGCTGCATCTAATCCTACAACAATCTGTAATACTTTCAATGCATCAGCAGAAGTAATTTGTCCATCACCATCTACATCAGCTGAATATCCTGCGGCTATTGTTGAAATATTGTTTACCGAATTATTTCCAACATATACCCCTGTTAAAAATGTTAATGTAAATGCTGTCATATATGCAATCTTTTTAAAATATTTTTTCATACTTTTTATTCCCTTCCCAAATGTATATATAAATTTAACATTATTTTTACCCTATGTCTGATTAACAACTGTGGAATGTATGACAAATTCTCCTGTTAAAATGAAATCTCACCGAAAATCATGAAGGCTATTTTCAACAGTGTTTTTAGCGGTATATGTGGTATGTATTTTTCATTTCCTTTTACAAAGAACTACGATAGTCAACAATACGACGATAATCTTCTGTATTCTGACGATAAATAATAAGGTATCAACTGATTACGTCGATATTGACGATATTTTTGCAAAACTTTTTTCTTATTTTTTTGCACTCTACATATCATTCATATATATTTTTATTAATCTTTTTTTCAAAAAATACCGTCGTTACCGTCAATGCCGTCAAAACATAGATTTTTCCTTATTATTTCTACTGACGGTAACTGAAAATTATTGTCATTATCGTCATCTCTTAGAAATGATAGCAATTTACAAATACAAAAGTAAAAAACATACCACTTGCACCACATTATACAGTAACCAAAGTGATAGATTATTTTCAAAGCATCTGCTTTTTTTACTCTGCCGACGGCAAATAACACGAAAACCCGAACATTTCTCGAAAAATAAGGA
>JBJEQS010000358.1:0-1505 GCA_051881875.1 Oscillospiraceae bacterium | reverse complement strand
GTTATCTGGCTTCAGCTTGAGCGAATGGATTCAGCATATATCGGTGTTAAGAATATCGACGTTACAACAGAAGGTGGTGCACTTGATGCAATCAACGTAGTATCGCAGGCTGATTTACTTGTAAGTGAGATGCGTGCAAGATACGGCGCATACCAGAATCGCCTTGAACATTCATACAACAACAATCAGAACAAGCTTGAGAATACAACAGCTGCTGAATCTCGAATCAGAGACACAGACATGGCTGAAGAAATGGTTGAATACTCTAAGAATAACATTCTTAAGCAGGCCGGTCAGTCAATGCTTGCGCAGGCTAACCAGTCAAAACAGGGAGTTTTAAGCTTACTCCAGTAATAGTCATTCACAATACAGAATAATTATAAACTTATATTTATGGCCGGAAGAAACCCTTCCGGCCTCATTTTTACAATTATTAATTTCAATACACATCACAACGAACAAATATGTTATACTTAAAAATAAGCGAATTGTTTTTGAGAAATATGATTGATTAAAGAAGGTGAAAGCATGACTCAAAGAGATATTGATTATGCAGGCCGTGTTTTTACAGAGAGAGCGGCTAACATATTAAAAAATCATATAAAGAAAATTATCATGTATGGGTCTTGTGCAAGAGGCGACTATAATAATGACTCAGATATAGATATAGCTATTCTAACGGATATGGATCGCATTTCAGTAAAAAAATACGATAATGAACTGATGGATGCAGTGACTGATATAGCTATGAATTCTGAAGCTGTAGTTGAGTATATTTGTTTACCAATAGATGAGTATAATGATAAAAAAGGATGGTATAGCTATTTCAAAAATATAGAGAACGAAGGGAAAGTACTATATGGATAAAGAAACTTACGATGCCTTGGCAAAGGCCAGACTTGAGAGAGCAAAGGAATTGTTAGATGAATCAAAAACATTATTAGAGTCTGATAAATATAAATCAGCCAATAATAGAGCATTTTATGCAATAGAGAAGAGTATAAAATCACTTTTAGCAAGTAAAGAAATAGATGCGGACTCACATATAGGTTGTTTAAGACAATTTAATGTTCATTTTATAAAAGATGAAGAAGGTGGATTTGGCAGTGGGGATTACAAGCGAGTGGCAGAAGCTCAAAGAATTCGAAATAATTCAGATTATGATGATTTTTATGTTGCTGACAAGCAGGAGTGTTCAAGGCAAGTGCAGACGGCAGAAGAATTTGTTATAAAAGCGGCAAAATACCTGAATATTGAATTATAACCTTTAGTAATATTAACGGACAATTTGTTTGGCAGATTTGTATATAACGACAATAGCATTTCATGAAAAATGAAATGCTTATTTTTTATTATGATAAGAATACTTTGCAGAAATATTAAGAAACTGGTTGAAGAAAAGAGAAATAAAATTCAAGGTAAATAATATAATATCGGTATAAAGTTTTGAGATTAATGGCCGATAATAGATATAGATGAAATGGATTTCGTTATTTTTCAAGGAG
>JBJEQS010000357.1:0-6312 GCA_051881875.1 Oscillospiraceae bacterium | reverse complement strand
GAGAGTTCCTGTTCCAACAGGTTCAACAACTATCCTTACAGCTGTTGTTAAGGGTGCTGATGTTACTAAGGAAGGCATCAATGCTGCTATGAAGGCTGCTGCTTCTGAATCATTCGGCTACAATGAAGACCAGATTGTTTCTTCAGACGTTATCGGTATGAAGTTCGGTTCACTCTTTGACGCTACACAGACAATGGTTTCAAAGATTGCTGATGACCTTTATGAAGTACAGGTTGTTTCATGGTATGACAATGAAAACAGCTACACAAGCCAGATGGTTAGAACAATCAAGTACTTTGCTGAACTTGCATAATTGTTACTGATTATTTGAGTTTTTAATAAAATAAGGCATAGCAGATGAAAATCTGTTATGCCTTTGTTTTTTTGATTAATCAAGAGGCTGGGCGGATTTGATAATTTCCTTGAAATCCTCCTGATATTCTGCATATTCATTTATAGGTGCAGAACAGGTGATTATGTAAAGATTATTTTTTCCGATAATAAATCCAAGGCAGCATTCCTTGCTGAGTGTATTGACTTCTCCAACTATCGAATATGTTAATTCAAGGATTCTTGCTGTATATCCGTTTATTTCAAGGTCCTCAGATGATATTTCGGAAAGAGTATCAGCAATATTCTGATATTGCTGTACTGCATCATATATAATTCCGTCCATTTCAGTTGTGTTTGATATAGGTCTGGAAGTTACGATTACGCTTGCACTGCCTTTTTTATAGAATTCATCTATATGTTCGGAAGATGTCGTTTCATAATCTTCGGGGATACTGATTTTTATATCAGGAAAGGGGAGAGCTTCAATTACAGCGGCTTTCTGTGTGGAATCGGCATCAGATGACGAATTTTCGTCTGAACAGGCGGGAAGACTCATAATCAAAGATAATAATAGTATAAAAGATATGAATTTCTTCATAAATTCCTCCTTTATTTCTTGCGACTACTTTTATCCAAAGTAGTCTGTTATGTATAAAGCGGCAATTTGCCACAACAATGCGAATTTACCAATCCGGTCGAGCCAACAAGCAAAGTTACTATCTTAATTAAGCCGATGAAATCGGCTTGCTACGAAACGGAGGCGGCGACTCGCCGCAAATAAAAACAGAAGCCGCAAAACGACCTCTGCAATAATAAAAATGTGACCAGACCGATAAGCCGAGTTCTGTCGTGTGCGATAATTTATCTAGACCATATGTCGCCACATGGTTCAAGCCGTCATTACAGTATGTCCACCGAGCAGATGTTGACATAACTGTACCAATAGACGTTGCATCAGATAGGGTTTACACAGCAGTATATTCTCATATACTCTGGTGAGCTCTTACCTCACCTTTCCACCTTTTCCCTCATAAATGAAGGTAGTCTAATCTCTGTTGCACTGGCCCTAAGGTCGCCCTCGGCTGCCGTTAGCAGCTATCCTGCTCTGTGATGCTCGGACTTTCCTCATGAACATAAAACGTTCATGCTATCGCATAGTCTGCTCACAAATTATATTTTATAATATTTTTTCCAAAAAGTCAATAGGAAAATCAAAATTCTGCAATGCCCCTTGAAACAGATTTAACCTGCATTGTACCTGTTGCGGTATTGAAGAAAACAGTTCTTCCATAATTTGAACCTGTATCCTGAGCGATAATGGGTATTCTGTATCTTTCAAGAACTTTCTTTACTGAATCGACATTTCTCTGACCGATATTGAAGGAATTCAGCTGAACCTGAAACATCTGAGCACCGCCGGCAATTTTAGCCGTAAGGCAGTTTGCAGATGCACCATTTTTTATCATAAGTTCAATTAATTCCTTTATGCCTGTATCAGCATATCTTCTTGGATTATCAGCAGCTTTTGATGCCTCTGTACTGCTTGGCAGCATTATATGAGCAAGACCGCCGATTGCATGAATTTTATCATAAAGACATATTCCTACACATGAACCAAGTGCATAAGTAGCAAGTATACCGGGGGATTTTGCTACATTTAAATCTGAAATTCCAATATTTATTATGTCAGGCATAACTCAACACTCCATTACGCCAAGAGTTGAGAATAATTTGTTGAGAGAATCCATCTCAGGAATCAGAATCATATTGCTTTTCAGTTCATGAACAGATATGTCGTCATCTATACCGAAAGAATCATCAATAAACAGGACTTTATTTCCTATTTTAGCAAATTCAATTGATGGAACGCTGAGTATAGCACCTGCCATATCAATACAGATGGAAGGTGCAGATATATCAATAAAAAGACCGGTCATGCTTGAGAGGGCAGTGACATATGAACTTGCCATGATATTGCCGATTTCCTGAACGGCAGATAACTCCATCTCGTTGAGTTCGCTGAAAGAAACAAATTTTCTGCCGAAGAAACCATCAAGAACATTGCGAATGAAATCTTCATTAAAGATATAGAGAATCATACCATTTATATCGCCGCCCATTTTTATAAGCAAACCCATGGTAATATTTTCAGGACCGCCGACATATTCAGCGACTTCATTAAATCCAAGTATGCGAACTTTTGGGATATTTATATTTATAGTTTTATTCATAAATGATGATAGGGAAGTAGCAGCATTTCCTGAACCGATGTTTCCCAGTTCCTTCAGAACATCCATATGCATAGCATTGAGTTCTTCAATATTTTTCAGTGCCATAGTATCCGTCCTTTACTAACTAAGTATTGTATGCGGATTATCCAAGCACTTTGGAGATGGTCTGAATAATTCTTTCAGGCTTGAAAGGCTTTACAATGAAATCAAGAGCACCAAGCTTAATTGCTTCGAGAACCATTGCTTCCTGTCCCATGGCAGAGCACATAATAATCTTAGCACTGGCATCTTTTGCTTTTATATCTCTGAGAGCTTCTATACCTGTTTTATTAGGCATTGTTATGTCCATAATAACGAGGTCGGGTTTTTCACTGTCATAGAGATTACAAGCAATTTCGCCGTCAGCCGCTTCAATTATATTTTCATAGCCGCCTTTTTTGAGAGTATCCTTGACCATCATTCTCATGAAAGCTGCGTCATCGACGATTAATATCTTCTTATCCATAAAAAAATCTCCTTTAATTTAATGTATTAAGTATGTTATTATTTATTATCTCGGTAATTCTTATTGCAAAATTATCGTCAACTACAACGACATCGCCTTTTGCAATAAGATTTCCGTTTACAACGACATCAACCGGTTCATTTGCAAGTGTATCGAGTTCAATAATAGTACCTTTTGTGAATTCAAGTATTTCATCCATACGTTTTTCAGTAGTACCGATTCGTATGGCAACATCCATAGGAACATTCATAAGAGAACGGAGGTTGTCATACTGTTTGCTTGTAAGGAAATCGGCTTCACCACCGAATGAGTTCATATGATAGTTCTGAACGTTGACATTTGCAGTATTTGTTACAGTAGCAGATGGCTGAGAATTGTGAATATTCTGATGTGAGGCTGTTTTGGAAACCGGTGTGACATTTGGTTTGGGAACGGGTTTGGGGTTTAGCTTGGGAACAGGTTTGGGAACAGGTTTAGCAGCAGTTTCAGGCTGTTTGGAAAGTGCAGGAACTTTATGAACAGGCTTTTGTTCAGGCTCTGCATTAACTGCAGTGCTGCAGTTTTCGAGAGCATTTGAATATGACATAAGCATTTTGTTGGCAATATCATTGGCGAGGTCTATTGAGAGCATGGTAATGAAATGGCTGTTTATGATATTGTCAATACTGAGGTCGAATGAAATGGCACATACATCATCACTTTCATTTATATCAATTATCTCCAGAATCTGTTCTTTTTTGTCAATGATATTTGCATGCGGAGGTGATATATCTACTACCATGTTAGTAAGTTCAGAAAGAGCAGTAGCGGCAGCTCCCATCATCTGATTCATTATTTCGCATACAGCTGATATATTCATTTCATCAAACTCAAAGTCATCACTTATCTCAAGAGGAAGTCCCATGAGTTTGTTAATCATCAGCTGGACATCATTTTGCTTGAGGACAAGTACTGATGCACCGTTTATGCCCTGAATATAATCTATCCTTGCCGATACAGAAGGTTCAAATTCATCAAATGTGAAAGCAGAAGCCTTGTCAACGCTTACTCTCGGAGTGGTAATTGTAACTTTTGAATCAAGAAATTTGGAAAGTGCAGTAGCAGAAGCACCCATTGCAATATTTTCAAATTCACCTACAGCATCAATTTTGAAGTTATCTATAAGTGAATCAGAACTGCCGGAAGATGTTGCCTCAGATGCGGAGAACATATCCGGATTTGATGAAATCATCTTATTCACCATACTATTTGCAAGTTCTTCCGAAAGAATAATTACAAATCTGTTGTTTGAAATGCTGTCAATATTGAAATCGAATTCAGCGGCACATACAGGATTTTCAGCCGATATGCCGAGAATTGACAAAAGTTCCTCCTTGTCCTGCGGTACTGATGTTTCAGGAGGGGCGATGCTTATGGTGTCGGCAAGCATCTGTGAAAGCGTTGTGACAGCAGCCCCCATCATCTGATTCATTATCTCTGAAACACCTGAAAGATACATTTCATCGAAGACGAATTCTTTTTCGACTTCCATTGGCATACCCATCATTTTCTTTACGATTACCTGCATATCGTCCTGATTGAGAATGAGTAAAGAAGAACCTGTTATGCCGTTTGTATACTGAATTTTTACATACAGATATTTTTTATCCGGTTCTATGTAAAGGCTGAAAATTTCATTGGCATTTAAAACAGAAACTGTATGCGGAACAAATGTGACAGATGAGTCAATCATATTTGAAACTGCCGAAGCTGCCGAACCCATGGAAATATTCTGGATTTCCCCAATGGCATCAATTTTCATTTTATCAAGAAAAGAGTTACTCATTTTTATCTCCTTGTTGTATTATTATAAATATTGTGTATCTTTATGGCTTTTTTATGGTTTACGGTACCCAGTTTACCATCAAAAAGTTTTTTATTATTTACTTTAACGGCAACATCCTGAGTGATTGGAGCATTGAGTAATATTACATCATTTGGCTGCAGGGAAAGTATTTCGTTGAGGTTGATTTTTGTTTCGGTGAGTATTGCTTCAAGCTTCAGGTCAGAGGATGAAATCTGTCTTATGATACCATTGCGGCGTTCAGCATCACGCTGAGTATCAGTACGTTTGTTTTTATTGTTTGAATTATCATTTACCTTTGCAATTATGGCTTCCATTGTCATGGCAGGCACAGCGACTGTGACGATATTCTGCACATCATTGTATTCTACTTCAAGAGTAATAAGTACAATGACCTCATCAGCTGAAATAGGCTGATTTATCCTTGAATTTGTTTCTATACTGACGAGTTTTGCATCAAGTTCAATATACTGCTCATGGACATCGGTCAGCATGGAACACATTTTTTCAAAGATAGTACGCATAAGGCAGATTTCGATATCTGTAAAATCTCTTGAAATATCCATATTTTTGCCGTAGCCGCCGAGAAGACGGTCGATAAGCGAGAAAGAAACAAAATTGGAAAACTGAATCATGCAGGGTGTATCGAGAATATCATATTTTTCGGCAAAAGACATTTCAATATTTCCCATCATGGTATAGTCGGGGAGAGCGTTATTGAATTCAAAGTAACGCTGTTCTTCAATCTGAAGAACCCTTACCTGACAGAAAAATCTGGTGATACTTGTGAGGTATGAAGAAAAGAGTCTTGAAAAGGATTCATATATATTCTGTATGGTTTTTACCTGTTCTTTGGTAAATTTCTTAGGAACTTTGAAGTCATATGGCTTAACTTTTTCCTCATGAGTTTTTTCTTCTATAGTACTGTCGATTTTATCGGCACTTACATTACTCAGGCTTTTAAGCAGTTCATCAATCTGATTCTGGGAAAGTACATCAGACAATTTTTTCACCTCTCAACTACATATCATCACAACAATTAATTCTCATTACATTATATCATATATTTTTTATAATTTCCATAGTAAATTACTTATTTTAATTTTTTTATGCATTTTGACGAAAAATATCTTGATAAACGACTGATAAAATGCTATAAAGTACAAAAAAATCCATAAAATGCAATATATAAACTGATTATTTAAACTATTTTGTGGTAATGTAATGAGCGTTTTTTGTATTTTATGCCGAAAAAATATTGACTTATAAAAATTTTTATGATATACTTTATTCGAAAATGAAAAGCAAATTTGTTTTATAATTAAATATGTAACGTGAGTTCGATAAAAATAAAAGTTTTGGTCAAGCTTTTTCAAAAGCTTGCGGATTCCAAAGGCAGA
>JBJEQS010000356.1:0-6323 GCA_051881875.1 Oscillospiraceae bacterium | reverse complement strand
CCTTTGGTCGCTCGAATGAGCGAAACGGGGGTGTGGGGGCGGCAGCCCCCGCTCTTCAATCGTTCAAAAAAGTTTTTTGTCAAACTTTTGCGGCAAGTTGCCGCCTCCACTTTTTAGTCAATATTTTTCTTTATGGTGGTCAATTATATGCGACTTATCCTGCATATCACCTTAGTATCAGCATAAAAATGCCGCCTTATAAAAATTTTCGGGTAGGTAAAAAATGCACCCATAAAGCAAAGTAACGAAACCAAAAGTTTTTGCCAAGCTTTTTTCAAAAAGCGGCGGGCGACCAATGGTCGCCCCCGCAAAAATAATTTATCGAACTCACGTTATTTACTATAACAGCCGTCTTATACCAAGCAGAATAAGTATTATTCCGCCTATCCATGAAAAATTTCCCCTGAATTTCATATCCATATATTTTCCTGCCAATAATCCGCTGCCCATCATTATAATTCCTCCTGCTGCCGCTATAATCCATGTTCTTAAAGGATTTATGCCTATAAATCCTGCCCCTGTTCCGCTTGCAAGCGAATCAGCTGAAAGCGATACAGATAATAAAAAAGCCTCCTTTACAGATAATTCCTTTGAGTTGTCAATATCGGCATTGCATTCATCAATAAGTATCTTTAACTGCCTGCTGTCTGTATCCATTTTTTGCAGATATGCTTTGAAAAAATCTCTGAAAAGATATATGCTTCCTATCAGCACAAGTATTGCTGCCCCTCCGTATATACAGACCTTATCGGGTATGATACGGCTTATTACTTCAGAAAATTCAATTGCAAAAATCAGTACCGTTGCTCCTGTAAGACTTATTATGAGCATTGATGCAAATGGTATCCTTATGCGGTTCTTTCCATATGAAAATGCAGCAAAAAACATATCCATGCATACCGCCGTCACAAGCATTATTTCCTCTGACATAAAAATAAATTCACCTCACCGCTTGCATATTGCAATATACAATGCTATTATTATATAGTACGATAAAATATAGGAAAGGTGATTGAAAATGTCAACAAAATTGAATGTACTGGCTGAACTTGAAAATTCCGGTGACAATTATATATCTGGTGAACGCCTTGCAGAAAAACTCGGAGTTTCAAGAAATTCCATATGGAAAGCTGTAAATGCTTTGAGAGAGGACGGCATAACGATTGAAGCATCTCCGAATAACGGCTACAAACTCAGCCCGAAGTATTCAACAGTTTATCAGCAGAATGTTGAAAAGTATCTCAATACGACCGAATTCGGCAGAAATCTCATTTGCATGAAAACGGTCGATTCAACAAATACATATGCTAAACAGCTTGCACATGACGGAAGTGTGCATGGAACTACTGTTGTATCAGAAATGCAGACACAAGGACGTGGAAGATTAGGAAGAAAATTTGAATCCCCGGACGGCACAGGTCTTTATATGAGCATCATTCTGAAAAATAATCTGAAATCAGAAACTTCACAGCTTATAACATCATGTACAGCAACAGCAGTAGCAGAGGCTGTTGATAAGATATGCGGCACATCAGCACAGATAAAATGGGTGAATGATATATTCCTGAATGATAAGAAAATATGCGGTATTCTGACAGAGGCATCACTAAGCTTTGAAACCGGTACTCTTAATTATGCAGTAATAGGAATAGGCATAAATGTATATTCCATAAAGAACAAATTCAGCGATGAATTAAGAGGAATGGCATCATCAATAGAGGACGAAACAGGTATAAGAGTGAACCGTTCACAGCTGTGTGCTGAAATACTCAACTGCCTTGAAAAGAATATTGCTGAAATGGAAAGCCGTAAATTCATACAGGAATATAAAAAGCGTTCATGCATAACGGGACATGAAGTTATGGTGATAAAAGGCAATACCGAGCGTAAGGCATATGCATTTGACATAGATGAATCCGCCTGCCTTAAAGTAAGATATGAGGACGGTACGGAGGAAGTATTGAATTCAGGTGAAGCAAGAATAATACGATAAATAAAAAAATCAGGGTAAGACATTTTGCTTACCCTGATTGTTATTAGAATTATTTTTGCAGGGGCGACCAATGGTCGCCCGTTATGATTTACTGGAAATTTTATGGTTTTTATTCTGCGAACTTCGTTCGCACAAACTTTTTTTGGAAAAGTTTGACAAAAAACTTTGTGAACAATTGAAGGGCAGGGGCTTCGCCCCCGCACCCCTTGAAGTTTCGCCGTCTGCGGACGGCGACAAGGGCTTTGCCCCTTGACCCCACCAGCTTTTTGAAAAAAGCTGGACAAAAACTTTTGGTTTCGTTGCTTTGTTTACTGATAATTCTTTGCTTTGTGGCTCGACCATTTTATTTTACCAGTAAACAATGCGGAATTTACCAATGCGGTCGAGCCGGTAAGCAAAGCGATACACGAAACTAAGCGGCTGAAAGCCGCTTGCTACGAACCGGAGGCGGCGACTCGCCGCTGCCGCTATTCATATCTTAAAGCGTCAATAGGATTCATCTTTGCAGCCTTGTTTGCCGGATAGTATCCAAAGAATATACCTGTGAGCATTGAGAATATAACTGCAATAAATATCGCTGAAATGGACGGACTTACTGAAATGGTGATAATATTCTGTAAATCAGCATACATACTATTTACGAAGTATTTTGCAATCTGTCCGATTAAAACTCCATTTAATACACCAATTACAATTCCGATAATACCGCCTATCAGACAGATTATTATTGATTCAACAACAAATTGCAGTCTTATAGCGGAATTCTGAGCACCAAGTGCCTTTCGGATACCTATTTCCCTTGTTCTTTCAACAATGCTTACAAGCATTATGTTCATAACTCCTACACCGCCTACTATAAGCGATATTGCCGCAATTACAGATATTGCAATAGTTATTACATTTATAACAGTATCTATCATTTTTACAATACTGTCCTCATTTTCAATATATATTTCCCAGTATTTGTTATGCTCATATTTTTCATCAAAGAAATCTCTGAGGTTCTGTTCTGCTTCCAGTGATTCATATTCAGTATTCCACATCACTATTGCATAATAGTATCCCGAATTTTCCTCACCTTTGAGAGCTTTTGATGTGTTAAGAGGGATATAAACAGGTGTAACCTTATCCATTTCCTTTGTACCCGGTTCAAATTTCCCCATTTTTGCTTCTGAGTATTCATATACTCCGACAACTGTGAAATCCTGTGTTTCACCCGATGACATGGTAAAGCTTATTGTTTCGCCGAGAGGGTCTGCTCCCTCCGGAAAATACTGCCTTTCAAATATATCCGAAATAACTATGGCGTGTTTCATTTCAGAATTGTCACGGGTAGTTAAGTTTCTTCCCTTGATTATATCAATTTTTCCCTGAATGAAATAACCGTCTGTTGCACCGTTGATACTTGCCTTTACATATTCATTGTTATGGTTTACAACCTCGCATGAATCATAGTAATCATTCATTGCAAGCTGATACATATCAGGATACTTTTCAAACAGCTCCTCAAACATTTCATCTGTCATCAGGTCTTCATCGGTCATTGTATATGAATCTTCATCTTCTTCTTCAGTTTCCTCATAATATTTCTGGGTTAACATTATGTAGAAATAATTCATACCGAACTGGTTGAATGTATTGGAGAGAGTCTGCTGAATGGAGTTACCGATTGTTGTTATGGTGATAACCGCACTGATACCGATAATTATGCCAAGCATGGTGAGCAGTGAACGCATCTTGTTTGCAGAAAGTGCGGAAAATGCAAGTCTTATGCTTTCAATAAATCCCATTACTGAACACCTCCTGCTGTATCGGAGATTACAGAACCATCGCTTATTGTGACGATACGCTGTGTTTCACTTGCAAGCTCAGGGCTGTGTGTGATAAGTACGATTGTTTTTCCTGCCTGATGCAGCTTGTGGAATATATCCATAACCATGTGACCGGTTTTTGTATCCAATGCACCTGTCGGCTCATCGGCAAGGATTATTGAGGGATTGTTTGCCAACGCTCTTGCGATTGCAACACGCTGTTTCTGACCGCCTGATAATTCATTCGGCTGATGAGTACATCTCTCCTCCATCTCAACAAGTTTAAGCAGTTCCATGGCTTTTTCATGGCGTTCCTTTCTTGATACGCCTGCATAAAGCATCGGAAGTTCAACATTTTTAAGTGCTGTTGTACGGGGAATAAGGTTGAATGTCTGAAAAACAAATCCTATTTCAGCATTCCTTATACGGCTTAATTCCTTATCTGAAAGCTGGTTTATATCAGTCCCGTTGAGATGATATGTTCCCTCCGTTGCTCTGTCCAATGCACCTATAATATTCATAAGCGTACTTTTTCCCGAACCTGACGCACCTACAATTGAAACAAATTCCCCTTCTTTTACACTGATGGATATACCGTTAAGTATCTGTAATTCATTAGGCATACCGATATAGTAACGCTTGATTATATCCTTCATTTCGATAATATTTTTTTCAGCCATATATTTATTCCTCAGTTTCTTCAGAATTATCAGCTGAAATATCATCTGAGTCATTATTTTCCGATATATTCAGAGTTTTGCCGTTGTAAACTATATTCGGAGTGAGAACAAAAATATCGCCTTCCTTTACTTCATCGGAAATTATTTCCGTATAGTAATCTGATTCAATGCCCTTTTCAATCTTTACTGACTTTGCCTTATATGTACCGTCATCAGATTTTTCGGCAATATATATAATATCGTTTCCGTCCTTATCCTGAGTAATCGCATCATAAGGAACTGCAAGTGCGTCAGGATTTTCCTCAAGAATAATTTTAACCTTGGCATTCATGCCTATAAGCAGTTTTGTATCCTTGTCATTTATCTCAATTTCGGCAGTATATCCGCCGCCCTGCTGCGATATCGGGTCTGCGGCAGTCATTATGTTTACAACTCTTGTAACAGTTCCGCTTATTTCATCTGAACCTGTTGCATCAGTTCTGACAGTAGCTTTCAGACCTTTCTTCACATTGAGAATATCCGCTTCCTTGACGTTTACAGTGATTTTCAGCTTGCTGCTGTCCTCTATGGTCATTAAGGCATCAGATGTAGGAATACTTCCTTCTGCAATATTAAGCGATGTGATAATACCGCTTTTTGTCGCCTTTACAACACATTCATCAAGCTGTTTCTGTATGGCTTCAAGCTGTTTTTCTCCTGAATTGTCCTGACTGAATTTTTCAGCGTCTATTACGTCCTGATAACCCTGAATAGTAAGCTCTGCACTTTTAAGCGTTGAGTTATAAAGGTCATAGGCATTCGTTACAGCGTCCTCACTCGCATCAATAAGCTGTGAAGCCGCTTCTATTTCAGCATCAAGACCGTCACAAATCTGATTATATTCCTGATACTGCTGATATTTCTTCTCATATTCAAACTCGTCCTGAATTGAATCGAGTTCATTGCTGAGATTGTTTCTCATTTCATTGTACTTGTTATATTCGTTTACAAGATTATTGTACTTGTCATATGCTTCATCTCTTGCCTGTTCAGCGTCGGTAATCTGTCTGTCAGCCTTTTCAAGAGCCTCATCTCTGTCAGCATAGGCATTGTTAAGATTGCGGACATTAATATTATGAGTATTCTGAGCCATCTCATCACTCTTGTCAACACTTTCCTTTACAGAGTCATACTCTTTCTGAATATCTGAACTGTCAAATACACAGAGAATATCGCCCTCTTTTACATAATCGCCTATGTCGACATTGAGCGAAAGAACCTTTGCTGTGACTGTGCTTGTAATTTTAACGAGGTCACCGCTTTCAACAGTACCGGAAACGCTGATATTCTTTGAAAGGTCCTGCTTTTCAAGAACATCTGTTTCAACTAATGAGCCTTCAGAGGCAGTCTGTGCCATATTGGAAATCTGGCTTGAAACGCATGATGTAACGCCTATTCCCGACAGTGCAAGAACGGCTATTACAGAAATAATAATGATGATTTTCTTTTTGCTTTTCTTTTTTTCCATTTTTAAAAATTACTGATAAATTAATCAGTATCTCCTTTCTTTTACCGCAACTGTACTATGTAAACTATTACGGTAGTTATGTTGTATTATAATAATACCATAATTGCTGATATATTTCAACATTGATTATTACAAAAAAATCCATGAATAAATGATATTTTCTGTATATTTATACAGCGTATGTCATGCCGGTATCCGATAGAAGTTAAATTAACGTGAGTTCGACAGGTCTATTTATGTAGGGGCGACCATTGGTCACCCGTTATGCTTCACTGGGAATTTCATCAGGCGGCTGAAAGCCGCCCAAACTTTTTTTGGAAAAAGTTTGACAA
>JBJEQS010000355.1:0-26703 GCA_051881875.1 Oscillospiraceae bacterium | reverse complement strand
AATTGGATTATTATAGCCGAGGATTTGTCTATAGGTTGATTTGGAATTAGTATTAGTCGGTCTTTGTGCGGTGTTGGCTTAATCTTTTATATCATCAACGGGGAGCTTCATTACAACGGACATCTCAAACACACCGTCCTTTATCCCGACCCTCATAGTTCCGTCATATCGCTTGACCGCTTGTTCAATTGAGAGCAAACCTAAGCCGTGGTTCTGTTCGTCCTCCTTGGTCGTTTTCATAAGCCCGTTGGCATCGCCGTTAACGGTCGGATTTCTCATCGTCATAGTCCAGTATCCCTGCCTGACCTGCGCCGCAATGCGTATCCTGCTTCTTCCGGAACATTTGCGGCAGGCTTCGACTGCGTTATCCAAAGCGTTGGCAAGGATAATGCATATATCGGAGTTTTCAATTCTGTCGGTAACGCAGCCTTCAAAGTCAATATCCGCAAAATCTTTGCAGCTGTCGCTTTTATCGGTAAAAATTGCATCGGCAAGACGGTTGCCTGTAAGAAAGACTGCCTCGTGACGGTGAGTGGATTCGGTAAGCTTCTCTATGTAGCTTCGGGCGTCGGAATAACAGCCTTCTTGGATAAGCGTATCAATGCTGTTCAAGTGGTTTACATAGTCATGCCTGAAAGTACGGATATCGCTGTTGAGCTTTTCAAGCTTTTCATAGTGATTTATCTGCGCCGAAACCTGCTTTTTCAACAGAGAATTGAGGGCGGTGTAATAATTCTTTGAAGCTACATTTATAAGCAACGAAAGAATTACCGCGATTATTATAATTGTAAGCGCGACTATCAATACCGAAATAATATTTTGCTTTGTCACATTGTTTACGGGATAATTATTAAAAACGGACAGCACATCAATATCTATGATAACTATCAATATAAGCCACCAAATATGCTTAGGGATAGATTTGATAACCGAGCAGAAATACTGAAGTTCGCTTTGTCTTTTTAATAAAATGACAACAAACAATAATACTAATCTGACAAGAATGAGCGAGATCAAATTTGTTATCTTATATTCATCCGATATCCTGCTTAAGATTATCAGCGTAAAACACGATGAAAAAAGCGTGGTGATAAATTCGGAGAGCAATGCTATATAGATCTGCGAAATATTCAATCTCTTGAAAGCCGCCAAATAAGAAAGCAGATAAATCAAAGGATATAATATCAATGTGGGCGGATAGATCTTTTGTGCATACAGAAAAAACGTTGCGGCGGAAAAAGCAATTATTATGACCACAGAAAAAAGAAGCCGAGATTTATTCGTAATTTTGCTTATCCCCAATATATCTATCAATAATATTGACGCAAGGATCAAAACAGAATTCGAAATAGCATTCAGTAAATAATGAACAACCATATTTTAAATTAACCTTTCATTATATCGCATAATATATTCTTGAAAAGCTTTTTTGAATTTTACTGTATAGGCTTTGCCGATCAATGCGCGTTCGCCGTTGTCGAAAGCGATTTCTGTGTTTGTATGGCTTTTGATATGCGCAAAGCCTGCAATATATGACTTCTGGCACCGAAAAAACTTTTCGGGAGGGAGCTTGTCCTCTATTTTTTTCAAATGTATATGTATTTCAAAGATACTTTTTGAAGTCCGAATGATCGTATGCTTGCCCTTGGCTTCGGCATAGATTATATCGGACGTTTTTATTTTCCATGTACCCTCGTGCGTTTTTAATATGAGCAGATTGTCATAGTCTATCGTTTTAAGATAATCGTCAATAGCCTTGAACAGCTTTTCCTTATTGATAGGCTTGACGATAAAGCGGAAAGTATCCACTTCATAGGAATCGACAGCAACTTCCGGATATGCGCTTACGAAAATAATTATGCACTCCTTATTGGCGCTGCGGATAAGCCTTGATGTTTCCATACCGTCAATGCCATCCATCTGATAATCCATAAAAACAATTTCATATTCTTTTTCTTTTAATGCTCTTACAAGGTCATAGCCGTTGTCATATTTATCAACATATACATCGATACCCCTGAGCTGTTTATATTCATTAAGCAGATTTACAAGTGTTGTCTGCATTGCTTTTTCATCATCACATATTGCCGCTCTCATTATTATCACCCTCCATTTATATTGTACTACAATATGAAATTTTTTACAATATATTTTTTGTTCTTAAAAAAGTCTGCTTTGTCAAATATCCATTGTGAAAGGCCGCCATTTTCCATACAATTGTTTCAGAAAACATTTTTAGGAGGGATAACAATGTGTTGGCTTGATTATTTAGTACGCTGGATTCTCGGCGAATAAAAAGAGGTACAGAATGTATTTCGTAGAAAAGCAACAGCTATGGTATGACAATGTTCTGTCCTATCGGACAAGGGTTGAAGAAACCGCTCTGCTCCGACTTATCAGTCATCTTGAAGCTTCACTTGACGCTTTAGGTCTGGAACAGAAAGGCAGTATAGTTTTCACAATTGATGAAAGAATCGAAACAGAGGATAAAACCATACTCGGTGCAGAATTTCTGGTGCCTGTTGACAGAGCCTTTGAAAGCAGCAACCGATATGTTTACAAATCCTGTTTCAAGCTTGAAAATGCGGTAATGAGCAAGTTCAGCGGCAAGATCGGCGAACTAAACGACTTTGCCGGAAATATGCGCAGCTGTGTTGAAAGCAACAATATAAAAACGATAACCGATATATACTATCTTGTGCGCAGCATCGGCGACGGCGACTGCATAATAGATCTGTATCTCGGAACAAGCGGAAACATATTGTGAATATTCGACCTGCAAAAAGCAGTTCTCTTTCGGGAGAACTGCTTTTTCGTTCCGCTTTATATACCGTTTATCGGATTAACATTGATTTTTATTCCGCGATAGGATAAAATTATTTTGCGGATACCCGAAAGAAAGGATTTGACATTAGTGGAAGTATTGATATGTACCAATTCAAAGCCGTTATGGGAAAAGCTGTTTGCTCTTACCGAAAAATTCCTTTGCAACAGGAAATCGCGGTATATGTCGGTATCATCCAATCAGTTTATGACAGAAATAGAGATAGCCGCTGCGGTCAAAAATCATCAGTCTGCAATAGTTGTTCTCGATGTGCAGTCGTTCGACAACTGGCTTGGGATCGCAGGAATAATCGAGAGCCTGAGCAGTACAGTAAAGATCTGTCTTGTTTCGGATACCGCCGAACCTGCTATTGAGGCTATAAACAGCCTTAAAACAGTTTGCGGATATATTCACAAAGTTGATCTTGCAAATATGTTTGAAGAAGTTTTCACAAAGCTTTACGGAAAGCTCAGAACCGTCTGCGGCGGAATTGCAGTAACGCATTACGGCTCCGTAAACAAAGTCATTCCCTTTGAAGATATATTCTACATCGAAAGGTCAAAGCAGGCGCATATATGCACAGTCGTACATAAAAACGGCTCGGATGAGATCAGAGCGGATATTTCAAAGCTTATAAACGAACTGCCCGATGTATTCCAAATCGTTCGTTCATCTGCAATTGCAAATATTTCCAAAGTAAGCTCCATTTCGGACGGTGAACTGTTTTTCTCCGACGGAAACTCCTGCTTATGCAGCCGCAAATATTTCTCCGATATCATACCGTTTATGAAGCAGGCGGTATTGGAAACGTAAAAACTTCAAAAAAATATAAAGTATTATTATAACAACACCGCACAAAGCCAAAATATGGTCTTTGTGCGGTGTTTTTGTCTTCAATCCAATTCAACAGAATCGGAGATATAAAAGCGGAAGCCTTTCTCCAAGCAGTATTTTTCTGTCTGTTCTTTCAGCCTTTTGTCCGTTGTATATTCAAGCAGGAACACATCTGCCCCATCCTTTTGGCAGGCTTCGATATATTCCGTAAAATACTCCCGATCCTCTTCTGTCTGCGCCGAAAAGCTGCCGTTTTCAAAGTCAATGCAGCTGAAAACAGACTCCTGATTTACGCCTGTCATTATATCCCTTGCAGAGCCGAATTTTTCGCGGTATGCCGTTACATAAGCATCTCCGCCGTTGATAATGACCGGCTTGCCGTATGTCATAAGCTGTTTAAGAATAACCGTCAAACCGTCAAATATCTCCTCTGTCTGATAGTTATAGTATACATCGCAGTTATCAACGAAAAATCCGTCAATACCCTTTTTGAGCAGTTCCTCCTCCAATGAAACAAGGAACTCCTGCCATTCGGGAGAAGCAGCGTTTATCCATTCTTCCTCGTCCCAGTTTTCATATCTGCCGAGCGTATGCTCCGAATAGCTTTCATAGTAATCGCGGAAGTTTTCAAGCGACCCGATATTCAGATAAGAATATACCTCGCTGCCTTGTTTTTTTAGCTGCAGGATATCCTCTGCCCGAAAATACTGCGCGTCAATGACTACGGTGCGATATCCCTCAATTTTATCCATATCGGACGAGTCAAGGCTCAAAAAAACGCCATAATCCTTTGTGCCGACCGCTTCCGCCGCGCAGCAGCCTCCCAAAAACAATACCGCAGAAAGAATTACCGCTGTTAATTTCAATATATACTTCATTTCCTCACCCTTTTCAGTTCCAATGCCCCGATATTCGCGATAAACATACACAAATCAACTTTCGGGATCATCGGAAATACTATTTTGAATTTGTTTATTTATATAGTATGACAAATATTCAAGTATATGAGCCAATCTGTCAATTGTAACAGTAGATACAACATTTATTCCATCAGAATCTTTTTCTATATCATGTGCTATCTCTATAACATCGTCATATAATGAACCAATACATACATCAGCTTTTTTTAATTCTTCTGCACTCTTTTTTTCAATTTCGAATTTTACATCTTGAAAATCCAAATAATAATCGTCAATCAATTCAACGGTATTTAGATTTCTACTTTTAAGATATTCGACGATACTTTCCATTGACTCGGTAAGTAAACTGATATTAATATTCATTATTCTCACATCCAATTATACTAAGTTCATATCGTTCTATAGACAAAGCCGACAGATAGAATAATCCAAGTAGGTAAACTTGTTTACCTTGAAGACGACCGCAGGCAGGCTGCCTGCCGTCATTGCAATAACATTGCACGGGAGTTTGACGCAGAGTGGGCATATTATAGCCGCCGTATTTTATCCATAGGTTAAATGGTTATTAGTATTAGTTCGAAGTTTTTAGCAATTGCGCGCAAGTTCACTCTATCAGGTATCCACGCATCATAAATAATCAACTCTTCATATTCTAAAAAATCATTATTTTCTGAAACAACTTCCTTCTCAAAAGCATCGCTGAATTCTTTAGCATTTTTTAAAGCTATTTCGCCTATCTCAAATTCAACACCGCTATTAACCAAAAGCTTACAGCATTCCATACCAACTATACAACACTTAATGCCATTCCATTTTTCTACATAAATGTTTAAAGATGTGCTGCACTCTATTGATGTTACAACATTATCTCCATCCGCCAATCCCAAAATATCACTCATTTATCATCACACTCTTTTCAGTTTGTACTTTCACCGGACATAAAACCGGTATCCGAACCTTTTGTATATACTTTAAAATCATTTATCATTAATATCTATAAAAGTTTCTGAGCTATATGTGCCGCTTACTGTTACAGCTTACATTGAATACGCCTTAAATATTTTTAAATTGTTCTTGTTCAATGTTTACCGTGATATCAACATCATCCAAATCTGCAGTAATTATTACAAGAACATCATAATATTTTTTATCCAATTTTAAATTCGATAACAGAAAATTACCTGTCTGCACAGATGAAAAATAAACGCTAAGAGCAATGTCAATATATTCTATATGCAACCTAAGCCCACTCGTCCGCGGCTCCAAGAGTATAACCATATTTTACTACAAAGCAGCCCTTTTTGTCAACAGCTTCTCCGCAAACAAGACGGCTTGGGTAACAGCAATGCCGTCCGAACTCTATGAGAACGGACGGGACATATAATAAATATGAGATAACCGATACGATTTCAAGAGTATCATTCTTCACGATCTTTCCGTCAACTATTATTGCCGCACGGTCGCATATTTTTTCTGCAAGGTCAAAAAGATGTGTGGAGATAATAACGCACTTACCCTTGGCTTTCATTTCAAGGATAAAATCACGCACATCTCTTGCAGCGATAATGTCAAGACCGTTTGTCGGCTCATCGAAAATAATGAATTTTGGGTCGTGTATAACAGAAATCACAAGGAAAGTATAATACGTCATTTAAAGGCAACACACCGACACAAATCTTTACGACTTTATACGCCGGAAATACGACATATTTCTGCGATAATCGTACAAAAGCACACAAAAAAAGCCGTCTGAAACGGCACAAACACGAAAAAGAACAACGTAACAAAATGCCTTCAAACCGCTTTGTTACACAGTTTGAAGGCATTAAATGTGGCAGGGGCAGTAAGATTCGAACTCACGGCACGCGGTTTTGGAGTTGTACTTTTCACAAAAACTGAACCCAACTTAATCGGAATAAACCGCAATAAATCGAAGTTTTTTGATCTTCATTCTTAATAGAATAAAATGAATTTGTGTGAATTTGAATGAAAAACTCACACAAAATTCACACAAGCTTTTCCTCACACCATACGATATATGCAACCGCTTGTCGTGAGGTAACTCTCATTCTTTTATACTCCTAAACGTTAAATCTTTTTGGGGGTATAGACACGCAGCACTACAGTTATCCTCTATTGAGCCGTTTCCGCAAATAGGTATGCTTTGTTAAAAAAGCTGGTATCTCTCGCTACTGCGTGATTTAATTTTCAAGATGCCATTGTTGATTTGCTGGGAATAAAGTGTTCTCTATAATATTACAGTACGTTTTACTTGCATTTGCACGACAATAATAAAGGAATCTATTCAATGATTGTATGATCAAACAAAAACCCTCATCAGATTTTGTAGCATTTCACAATAATATGATAGTTTAATAATGTTGACATATAAATAATCTCATCTTTTACTCTTTACTTTAGAACATATCAATTCAGAATAATCATTTTCATATTTGAAATCTATACTTTGCCAACCATGTTCAACTTTACATAAAACGCACTCCATAATACTGTTTTTTTCATCAAAATAGGAAAATCTAATTTCATCAAATGCGTAATCCTCTATTTCTGAAATAGCAACTTTATATAAGAATTCGCATTCTTGTTTTTGTATGCTTAGCGGAGGAAGAACAAAAGAATAGGAATTTTTATCCCCACCATAGTTTCTGACTGTTTCTTCTACGATTTCACCGTCTTTGGTTCTTTTCCCTTTTGAATACTGCACTTGTATCATTTTTCCTACTCGTTTTCCGTCATTATATAAGTATAGACATACATCTCTAATAACTCTTGTTGTATTAGCAGTATTTTGAAATTCAAAGTAAACTGGAATCATAATATACATTTCTCCTGCATTTGATCTAACACCAGCCTTTCTAGATGTTTCTTTTGAATAAACGAATTTGTAAAACAAATGAAGTTTTCCACACTTATCCAACGCTTTATTTACAAGAGTTGTAACGATGCTCAATGCAAAACCTAAAACTGCGCCAATAATAACCAAGATGAGTTCATACCAATCCATATATTTCTCCTTTATGTCTATTTTTGTATTTCCTCATTATATTTATCGTGAAAAACAATATAAATCTATTGATAAACACCTTGATGTATATTATACTCCCCAGGCCTCTGTTGTCACTATTTATAGTGCGACATGCACATTTGTGGGCAGTCTGTTAACCGGACTAGCACTTGCTGTCCCGTTTTTTACTAATACAATAGGCTGTTTGCTATTGTATATGATAAATCAATTAATTTTATCAAGGTATACATAGAAATGGGTAACGACTATACACTCTCAAAATAGTTCTAAACTATTTTTCATGCATATAGATTGAATTCTATTCCAGCAAAGTGAAGTTCTCGTTTTACTTGAGTTTCCCTATCCGTATCGCTAAACTTTATATATACAACATCTACAAAATCTCCAGGGGTCTCAATCTCTTAATTTTCACCCTAAGCAACATACGTTTCCACGTTTCTTTGCAAGATACAATAAAACCCATACTCAAAAACACCCCTTTTGATGCAAACACATTCTATATAATGTAGATTTTTCTTTTCTCTCATTAAAAACCTATTTTTGGTGAAAAATCTCCAATTTATAACCCACTCCATTATACTCACAACATGATATTACTGATGGATAAATTTCATCCTCAAAATATACCTCAAACAATAAATATATTCCTTTTATATTTTCATATGAATAAACATTAACTTTGTTCCATATAGTGTTACTTAGCAAAAAGTTCCCACAATTTATTTTTGTTTTTTCATATACAGTTTTATATGGTTCATCAAGATTTTGGGATAAATCTAATACCTCATCACCTTTATTAGAGAACGTGTATCTCAAAACAAATTGTTTTTTTTCATATAACACTTGAGCTTCATTCTGCAAATCATGTAGTGTCACTTTATTTTTCATATTATAGTCCTCCATACATAAAATATTTATTGATCGATTTTGTTTTCACAAGCACAGAATTTATTGTCAACTGATTGGTGTATCCCATTGAGAAAACAGTAAAAAGTTTTTGTTGTTATGCTGCGAGTTATAATTCCGTAATAATAATTCATAACATATTTACAATGATTGCTTGCGTAATAAGAGTAAACATCAAAGCTGTCATTGCATAAGTAGCTTGTGCCATATTCGACATATTTCTTTGCTGTTTCCGATAGGATGTAATTGAACTTGAAGTTGAAAACTCTGCTGCTTGAAAAACAAACTCAGCAAATTTTTTATCGTCCAACTGTAGTTGGCGAACTATCCAATTCCGGGAACAGCGAACGACCCATGGCCATCTAGTTTTGGTCGACATCCGTTTTCGAGCATTACCTAAATAACGTCCTTGTAAATCTAATTTTATCTATTCTAAAGGTCTGCTATATTTTACCAATGAGTCTGACAGAAACACTATAGAGTCATTTTTCAATAGATAATGTAATTTATGTTCAAACACGGTTGATGAGTGCTTTTATTCATAGCACAACTCTTTCGTAATTTGATGTTTTATTACAATTATATTTCAATCTCATCAAAAGCACCAAAATGATCTATTTTCTGTCTGCTTATTTAGGATAACCCCTTTTACTCGAAATCATAGTTCATCCTTTTTACAGAATAATGCAACAACTTTTTCAATATCCATGAGTTCGTTTGACATGATATTGTGTTTGGGCTGATTAAACTCCCTTACTATTGGATAATCATTAATGAGTATATTTCCCACAAAACTCCCATTGCCATAAATTTCTTTGCATAATGCGCTCTTTTCTTCAGTCCATATCTTGTTTGAATCAAGTATACTTATTGGATCAATTATTTCATAGTCAATATTTTTGCACTTCTCATGCATAAAATCTTTAACTTTTTCAATTCCAATTTGACCTGCATAAATAAAATGTAGTAGAATCTTTGTGTTGTTTTTTTCTATAATATCATAAAGTTTTATATTGTTGCCATTGCAAAAAAACTCAAAAAGTTTGTTATTATTTCGCTTTTCCAAATGGCAACGTATTGTATTCGTTGTAGCCGTACCGTTTTGTACTAAATCAAACAAAAACACTATTTTTGTTATTTTCGAGCTATTAATACAATAACAGCCATCAGAATCCGTAGTAATCTTCTGGTCATATATATCAATTATATCTCTTGACGTAACTTTTGAAAGATATTTCTGGTATATGTATTTATAAGTACTGTAAGCATTGCTTCGATCTTTTGGAACATAAAGAACACCTTCTTCTTCAACAAAAGGAAGTTTAGCTATGTCGTACTTAATTATTTGCTGAAAACTTAGCAATTTAATCCATTTGTTAACGTTATCTCTCGTCACTTCTATCAGCAATAAATGATGAGCAATCCTGTATCTCGCTACATCTTTTATTGGTATTTTACCATGTATTTTACTAATTGCATTTTCAAAGCATTCCATCATTTTAACAATAGTGTCAACATCACTATTAGTCATTGCTAAATCATATGGAAGCGCATTTATATTATGTTGTTTTATTGTATTAATTAATTTGTTGTATACTTCTATATCTTCGCTAAAATAAATTGTTTTATTTTCATCATCAATAGCTGCCAATATTTCACAATGGTTTAATGTATCTTCGTCAAAACCTTCTAAGTACTCTCTTTGATAATCAGAGTAATCTTTACCCGTATTAATACTTGTAATTACATAATTGTTATCAAACAACGAAAATTCAACTTTTAATTCATGTATAGTTAATCCCCAGATATGCTCGTCAAATCCAATTTTTTTTAAAATTTCTTCATCTATACAATATGGCATGTAATAATCATTTTCATATCTTTTTTCAAACAAGCTAAGTTTTGAAGTAATGTATTTTAACTTTTCTATATAGTCTCCTAAAAATTTATTGAAAACAGTAAATTTATCTTCCTTACAATTTTCTATCCAATTGCTGAGTAACCTATTGAAATTCATATTGTTTTCATTGAGTTTAAGCATGCTTATATTAACATGGTTAATTTGTTCAAGACTCACTAGTGTTCCAAGATTAATCACATCTATTCCATTCCCCACCAGAACAAACAATCCAAACCTTTTTAACCATTCTGATACTTCTTGCAAACCATTTAAAAAATTATTTGAGTCTATTATAGTATATTCATCGTTTTTGCAAAATGGATTTACAGGGTATAATTCGTCATTCACATAAAACAACGACATTTCTGATACAATATTATAATACCCATCATCATAAATTAGATATAAAAGTTTGACTATTTTATCTTTCTTATCATTTTCAATTAATTTGACAATATCAATAAAATTCAAATCATTAAGATCCATTTGAGTTATATCATATTCAACATAATATGCTATATTTTCTCCTTTGTTATTCTTTTCAGAACGAATATCGGACATATTATATTTTTCAATTATTTCTCGGCTAATGTTAAAGTATTCTTTTCTAATATTTCGGATAAGAATTCTCTTTTTGCAGGGTGAATAAAGGACAAGAGAGCCATTTTTCTCATAATTCTGTTCCCAATTAACCCCACCAATTCTTTTAGTACCTTCTTCAATAAGGTAATTAACAAATTCAAGATTTAATCCCTCTAAGTATTTTTTTATGCTGTCAAATTCTCCTACATCCGGATATTGTTTATATATTTGAAGCGCAAGCATCAAAGTCTGTATTGTCTTGCTTTTATTTAAGTCATTTTTCAAATCTTCACATTTTATTATATTATATAGTAATGAACTTATTGGAAAATATTCTTTATTTTTTTCATCAGTCAAGCCAAAAATTACATCAATTTTACCAAGGTTATCAAGCAATTTTTCAAAATCATTTTTTTCCTGTTCAGTATAAACTGGCGAAATATTGTTTTTATAACTGCTGTAAAGTTTATTTAAAAAATAAAAAGTTTTCAATTCACCTGACTCTTTGTTTTCATTAGCAATTTGACATATATTATCAAATGCTGAAATTAGGGCCTCTTTTATTTTAATATCAATATAATCTTTTTTTAACTGTTCTGTATTTCTGCAAAAAAGAATAGCAATTTCATTATCCGATTCAGATGCTTCACTAACACTATATTGAGAAATGTCATTATATATTGCCAGAACTTTTTTCTTTTTTTCTTCAATATCAGTTTCTTTAGAAAAAAGCCCAATCTGTTTTATATATGTTAAAATTTGATTCTTATCCATCTTTTATTTGACTAGCTAGTGTATTAACCAAGCTCTTGTCTTCCTCACTTTCAATTTCTTCAATTCTGCTTTTCAATTCAAAAATGTACTTTTTTATTATAGGTTCATATTCTCTTGCAGGAAGATAATTTCTCATATAAGCATAGTATAACGAAGTCAAAAAACACGAAAAATTTATTGAATTAATAGGTATTTTTTCGAACATTGAGTTATCTATACATTCACTTATAACCTCTCCATTACTAAGTACATATTTATAAAAAATTGAAAAGCCGCTGCCTCTGCCCATACTACATGCAAATATCTCCTTAGAGTATTTGTTAAAAAATTGCCTTCTTGCTCTATCATCAATATAAGGGGAAAAGAAAAATGAAGCATTTGATATATTGAATTTTCCTTTTTGGACTTCAATTTCTCTTACTTTTTCCTTAATATATCTATCTTCCAAAAGGTAAGAATAGTCACTTTTTTTTAATCCATACTGAAATTGGCCTTCTCTTAATATTTCACTTCGTTGGTTCTCTGAAAGATCTTTTATACAACCATAAATTTTACTCTTTTCATTATTTATGCATAGTCCATATTCAGAAAAAAACCTTTTAAAAGTATCATATATATGATTGCTTAAGATATCTTCTGTATGAAAGATTATTATATCATCAACATATCTGTAAATCTGTAAATATTCTTTATTATTTCCAACTAATAGCGAAACAATTTTATTTATGAGTATTCCCATAAAAGTTTCAGCAATTAATCTTGCATACGCCGGTCCTTGGGGGACCCCTTTTCTAGTACCATTAATTTTTCTCATCAGCTTATCATTATACTGAATTAGTGCCTGTAATAGTTTTGTTTCTTTTTCATCAAGATACTTTTCAAAAAGCTTATATATTCCCAAAAAATCTATACTGTCGTAAAAATGCGACACATCAAGCATAATTACATGCATATTCTCATAAAGATCAATGTCAAGGTATTTATGAATTTGAGAAAGATAATTTCCCCACGAATTATACCAATGGAAAAAAATATCATTTTCAGAAATATAATTGGGATTATAGCTGAATGACTTGATTTCACGATTTATTTTATAAAACAGAACCAACGCCATTTGAGTCGTCAGTACACGATCAAAAGAACTTAAAGATATTAGTTTTCGTTGTTTTGTTTCAGATTCTATTCTATTAAATAAATAGTATTTACCTGGATTGATTTCTATTTCCTTGCCTTCCGAAATATCTAATACAATTTTATTAATAGTTTCACTATCATAAGAAGTCATGTGTACGAGATCAAGATATACCGATACAACTGGTACTTCATCATTAGTAAACAAATAGTTTATTTCTTTTTTTATTGTATATTTACTGTCGTTTAATAGTGTAATTTCGTTCTCCTTCCATTCATGGATGTTTATACTTGGATCAAGATTTTTAATAAGATATTGAAGCCCATTCATATTCGGATCAATTTTCTCTTCAATTTCCATGTCATAAATATCATACAGATACCGAAAAGTTGCAGGAAAATATTTTCTTCCATATTGAGTAATGCGCTTTCTTGTTTCTTCTTCTGAAAAATTTGGGCAATACTTGAGTATATCCAATAATACTTCCGTACCGTTTTTTACTTTTCCTAAAGTACCTAATAAAACATACCAATCTTTTGTAAGCATCTCACCATGCATTAATCTATCAAATAATTGATTAAAAACTAACGTTTGAGATAAAATATCAATAACCTGTTCACTTGTGCATTCCAGTGAATCTGTTATGTATACTTTTTTAAATGTATTATATTTTTGATTTTTAATATTTAAAGCTTCGTAAACATCAGTAATCTTATTTGTTTTTATTGTTTTCAATACAGAAAGCTGATTTTCCCAAAAATCATCATCGTATTTTATTTCGTAATACTTATCTGCAAATAAAAAAGACTGTTTCCCACATGAGTGTACAGAAAGGGGTATTTTTACCTGTTTTCCAATCTTATTCCCTCTGCTTACAGAAGTTGCCGGAAACTCATCCAAATTAAACAAGGATTTGTCATAATCAAATTTAATTGAGCTTTTTATTATGCTTAAAATATTAAACGCTTCTCCCTTTGTCAATAAGTTGTCAAAAATAATCCAGGTGTGAATACCTCGGCGGCCAGAAAATTCATTTATAAACGAAATATTTTTCACCCTGAGAAAGTCATTTAAAGGTTTTGTACAATTGTTATACAGCGCATTCAAATCAGGATTTTCTTTATCACTACAATCAAAATCAAAGCATATCCATTTTAAGAAAGGACTATTAGTTAATTGCTGATATGTACCTATCGATTTTCTGTTTTTTAACATATAATAAATACTATTCTCTGATACTTTTGTATACTTAGTTAAATACATTCCGTTTTTTTGCTGAATAGCTAATGCATTACGATTAACAATAAATAAGTCAAAAATTCTTTTTGCAATTTCATGTAACATATTATTTCTCCCCAAATACAAATTCAAACTGGAAAAACAAAAATATAATGTAGTCTTAGAAGCATAAAATACCACTTTATAAAAATCCCAGTTTTCAAAATTCTGCCAATACTGTGCTAAAATTTGGGATACATATTCCAAGACTTATTAAATTAATCAAGTTGCAGGATAATCATAATAATTACGGCTAAATCCATAAATATATTAAGCCATCATTACATTTCAAAGTATGTTTGTTTCATTATATCTTAGATTGCTTAATATTTTTCTTAATCCTCCTGCTTGTATTCATTTCAACAAATGAAGAAAATCCACTTTCCATACTGTAAACCTACTGCCTAGACTTGACCAGGAAGTTCATTCTCATAAACATCATCGTTCAGCTCATACTCATATGATATTTCATATTCAGGCACAAACTGATTAATCTTGTAATATATATCAATAGTTTCAATATCATTCTTGGCTTTCTTAATTCTGTTTCTAATGCTGTAGTAATTGTACTCAACTATTCTGTCACGCTCTACAGCCTTGAAGCTTGCCTAAAGCACCAAGAGTATAAATATATTTTACCACGCTATTGCTATCTCTGTCAACAAATTCTTAATAAACAATCCTTTTGAATTTATCATATTCATAGCTTAGGTCGTTTTCAAACTTGGCCACAGTTCTGTTGCCATTTGCGTCTATACATAATCTGTTGAATAATCATGCCTGTCGATAATCTTGTGCGTAGTATTTATGCTTATAGCTAACATAGCTTCCGTCAGAAAAATCAGCTCTTAAGATTTCGTCCATTTTATCGTAGTCGTATTTGAATAATTATAATCCTATATTATACCAAAATCAACATAAATATGATAAAATACTCTAAAAAAGGAATAAAGCGTTACTTTGGAATAATTCCTTTGTTATAAAAACAGCCGAAGACACCAAACTCACCTTCAGCTGCTTTTCTATTTAAACTATAACTTAAAAACTATATGAATTACTCTAAGATACCAAATTCTCTCCATTGATCAAAATCAGTCTATCATTCTCCTTTGCGATCTCTTCCACCCTTTCTTCAAATCCACTTTTTGAAAAAATTGCATTTATGACTTTATACCCTTTAAACTCCGGTATGCTTTCACATTTTTTCAGCAGTTCCGAATACACTCTCATCCCAACAGGCTTTTCATAGAATTTGCACTCGCCTGCCAGCAACCGCTTATTCTGTTCATCTATGGCAACAACGTCAATTTCGTTATTGCTGTTCCAATACGAACCTATTCGAGATATATTAAAGTCAATCTTGCCACTTTTGCACAGATCTACAAGCAGCTCCTTTGAAACCTGCTCATATACAAAGCTGACATGATTATCAACAAAATTGCTCCTTAGCTTTTCAACCACAAATTCTATATTATCCAACTCCAGCTCACTCTTATAAGGATAAACGAACTTAAACCAGAACTCCATAAAATTATCGTTTATATAATAAAGTCCTTTACGGCTTTTCTCCGGATTGTTCTCAGTTATCGGGACACGCTTCTCCAGAAGAAACAGATCAACAAGTGTTGCAAGATATGGGCTTAGCTCATTGGTTTTCTGTTCAAGAACAGTTGCAATTTCCGAAATCCGATGATTCCCCATTGAAATAGCTTTCAATATTGAGAAATAGCTTGATGTTTCTTTGACCTCATTACTAAGCAGAAACGACGGTTCTTCACTCAAAAAACCTGATCTGTCAAATACGTTTTCAACAATATTCTTTTCAAGCGATTCATCATTATCAAAGAACTCAATATACTTCGGGACACCGCCCGTTACAGAATATATTTTCACTTTTTCCTCAAAGCTAAGGTTTTCAAAAGCCATAGATAATTCAGCAAACCGCAGCGGACGAAGCCTTATCTGTGCAGTTCTTCTGCCATAAAGCGGACTGCTGTGACTCAATACAGAAGAAGTCATCATGCTGATATGCGAACCGCAGAGAATAACCATAACATTATGATCTTTCAGAATTTCATCCCACGCATATTGAAAAATAGACGGAAATGCAGGATCAGCCTTCACAAGATACTGAAATTCATCTATTATAAGGATCTTTTTCTGTTCGGGTTTATTATCCGCAAACATTTTAAAGACCTGCTCCCAGCTTTCAAGATGTGCATTCTCAAGGTATGATTGTCCTGTAAACTGTGCTATTTTTGTAGTCAGATTACTCATATTCTGCTTGGACGATTCCTGACTTGTAAGAAAATACAGTGCATTTTTGTCCTTTATAAACTGCTTTATAAGCGTAGTCTTGCCGACACGTCTGCGTCCGTATATTACAACAAACCCACTTTCACGTTTATACTCACGTTCAAGCGCAGCAAGCTCATCTTTTCTGCCGATAAAATTCATATGGCACCGCCTTAATATAATTCAGATTAGTCTAATTTATATTATATTATCGTTTTTATAGTTTGTCAAGCGGTATATACTGTATTATTATATGTTTTTATATTTACTGCATCAAATTTCTTTTTTACTCAAAAATTCTAACAAAATACACATATTCTCTATTATTGATCTTAACAATGCGGTTTTCCACGTGTTTTTTTGTACCCTCTCGTAAGAAACAAGACAATCTTTTAAATTCTTTTTTAATTCTTCCTCTCCACAAGACATTAAAAGAGTTGTCCACATTTGTTGATATTCAGCTATATACTCTGAAGCATGAATGGAGTAAGCGCGCGGCAACTTATATAAACTAAGATGATTGCAAAGGCGTTGATATAGCCAAGCTTCTTCTGCCATTAAATCTTCATTTATATAATAGTTTACAACTATATTATCGGTTATTAGTTCAAGTTCAGCTTTAAGCCATATAAAACTATCGATATCGTCATAATATGGATGAAATGGAGCATTAATATTGCAAGAAATTTTGGAATTACTTTTTACAGTATTACAATCTCTACAAATTGGTATTAAATTGACCGGTGTTACTGAATATGTCGGATACAAAGATTTTGCCAAATAATGATCAAGGTTTGATGTTTGTCCGATACCACAAATAGGACATTTTCCATTAGCTGCAACCATTATCTTATCATAATATTTTTCTTTAACATTCGTTTTCTTTGCAAATTTATCTGTATATAACGACTTCATTTCACTTTTATCTAAAATCCCGTTAACAATTTCATGAGTTTCAAAACTCTCCCATAATCCTTTTTCAGCCAAGAAATCATATTCTTCACTTTGATCTTTTATGTATTCTGCTGAATTCTCTAATCTTTTTTTCAAGCCTTCATCCTGATAACTTTCAGCACAATCAATCACTATTTCGTTTACATCCATAATAGGTTTATTCAAATGTTTCATTTTCCTTTTTCCTCAACACCAACAAAGTTTGCAAAAGTGCTTTAGCCTCATCCCCTAATTCATTATGAAAGGTTTCAAGTATGCTATTGTAGCCCTTTCCTTTATCAACTTCGTCAATAAGCATTTTATGAAAACCCGAATGGCGGACTTCCAATCCAAATACTTCACTTGTTAAACTGCCTATAGTTGCTCCAAAAGATTCAATCTCTAATCTACTTGGTGATACTTCATATCCGCTTCTATTAATTTTCCATACGCAGCTTTTAGGTACTTCCTGTAAAATGACTGGTGAGTGTGTAGCTATTATAGCAACAGCATTTCTATCCATTAACAACTCTGACAGTGCTCTAATAAATGCCGCTAGCAATGGAGGATGCAAATGGTTTTCAGGTTCATCCAATATTACCAATGATTTCTCTGTAATTCTATCAACAAGCTGAACCAAAGTAAGAATAATAACTTGATGACCAGAACTTAATTTCTTAAATAGTTTTGAGGCTATTTCCATAAATTTATTTGTTTCCTCTATATTATTAGAATCTGATTTTAATTCTAAAAGCGTTTTAATATTTGATTCTGCAAAAATAGGGTCTGTTTCAAGAGTCTCCATTGCCGTTTTTAATAACTGAATTTTTCTTTCTGATTTCTGGCATTTCTCAAGACTATTCACAAAGTCTTCCGACAACTTTTGAGAAACATTGTCTCCAGATAAACCTATATAGGAAAACGGCATAGTTTTTCTTTTTGATGTTATCTCCAAAATATCATTGTAATTATCAAAAGGGCTAAAAGAAACACAAAGTATATTTGCAAAAGCTTGTGTTCTTGCGTTTACCAATCGTCCTGTTAAACTATTTGTAGAACGCAGAATACCAGTTTGCTTATCATCATCCGGGATATATACTGCTCGAATTATACTTTTTATTAAAAATGTTTTTCCAACGCTATTTCTTCCAATGATAACCTGAATATTGGTTGGCGGATTTGATTCCGGTCTGACACTAAACGTTAGCTTCGCTGGATTATCAGTATGCTCTGAAGGATAGGTATATTCAATATCATATGGAGTTAATCGTGCGCTTCCTTGAGCAATTCGATGAAATTGCTGCTTAATAGTAAAATCCGGAACATCACGCATTAATGAAATCTTTGTTACATCTTCTCTTTTCACTCTTTTATACAAATCCAAATCATAAGCAATATCATGTAAGCTAATTAATATCTGTTGACGTTTTTCATCGCCAAGATTATTCAACTCTTCATAAAAATAGTCACTCTGACCTAAAGAAAAACAATCTTGAGGTAACTCTGAAAAGAATGGAGGTATTAATGCAGAACGTTGCTCTTGATCAATTTGACCAATTTTTAAACTTCCGATTTCATGCTGAACACCCCATGCATCGATATAAAACATGAAATGCTTTGTTTCGAATCTAAACCAATCATCCCAATTATCTTTAATTAAAATCACACAATTCTTATAGTTTTTTAAATCAGTTGGCATGCTACTCAAAACATAAAAAATCATAATATCACTTCTAATCCATGTAATAATAAGAGATTTAAACTACATATAGCCATATATTATATGACTTTTATAATCTCTACAATCTGCTATTATTTTTTAGACAACAATAAAAAGCAATATGTAACACTACAAAAAACCAATTTTGTATAATCAAACAACATTTCACGACAAATTATGTAATATACGTCAAAAAATAATAACATAACTATTTAGTTTATATACCAATCCCATCTAAAACATATCCACAAAATAAATACATATATTGTTAAAAAATCGACATTTTGAAAAATTTTTTGCATATCTTTATGTGACTTGTTACAAATTATTCATTTTATGTGTTACATTTTGTAAAAAAAGATGTCTTTATAGCAAAATCCAAATAAATGGATTTTTAAAGCTTAAAATCCAAGGAGTGTAATTGTATATCTACACCGAGGACCAAAGTATAAGACTATAAATTTAAAGGAGGAACTATCATGAAAAGCAAAACCCACATCTACTTGGCAAATCAAATTCTCAAGGAAGTAAAGGAAACAGGCGCAGTTACACTGAAAGACTACGGAAAATTCTCCGTTCCGAACGATGTTATATCTGCTATCTCCCAGTATCCTAAAGCATTTCGTGCAGGTTCAGTAGGCCCTGACTTTTTCCCGGACATGATCGTTGGTCAGACGGTCATACATCCGGCTGACTCGGGTAAATGGCTGGACAGAATGGGAACGGAGCTTCTGTCGATGCCGCGCAATAATGCTGAATGGGAAAAAGCTTATGCATTTTACCTCGGTTTCCTCACACATTATTCCGGCGATATGTTTGGACATGATTACGTAAACGAGTGGGCAAATGGCAGTTTCCCCGAAATGACGGAAGCTATAAAAGACGTTGAACTTGCCAAGGTAATAATGCGCCACATTATGGTAGAATCCTATATGGATGAAAGAGTTCCCAAGAGTGAGGATCTAAGCCTTGATGCGCCCATAGATTTCATTTTCCGCTGCTTTGCATCCGAAGACGCCGCAAAGCTTTATCCCGACAGCTCTACCAATGTTCTTAAATTCATGATTGAACTTAAGAGCAAAATTCATGCAAAATCTCAGGATACAACTATACGTACTCTCGACGTTGCAAACTATTTCCCATCATGGGAAAAGGATATCGACAGCGCTATTATGGAATGGCTCAAGATGTGGAATCGAATTGCAGGATATTTCGTTGCAGAGAATGGTATGTCCAAAACCAAAGATGATATTATGAATTGGTTCAAGGAATGGGGACCAAAACTCACATTTATCCCCAAGTGGCTTGTGAGTGTCATCAAATTGATCGGTGATATTGCTGAATTCCTTAACCTGTTTAAGCTTATAGAAGAAGCCTTCAAGTCAATGATGAAGGACGTATTGAAAGCCTTTGTTTTTGCTGTAACCGGCATAAATGAAGATGATATAGACAAGCTCATAAAACAAGTCGAGGACTTCTTTAAAAATCCGAAGCTCTATCTTAATAACGGAGTACTTTACGATTCCAAGGATATCACAGATCAGCTTGACAAGGAATTCGGCAACTATGGCATAAATCAGGACGTACAAAACCATACATTCCTTGCATTTGCTCGCTCACTTAATATGTGCCGTATGTCCGTAATGGGAGCAAATAACGTTAACGCTTTAGTTGGAAAGTATTATAATGGTACTCCGCTCTTTAAGGAGAAGCCTGTACGCTGCGGTTTCAATAAGCTTGATATTACTATCAGAACGGGTAAAGATACATTCTCGGGAACAGACGACAATATATACTTCGCTGTTATCCTCAACAATGATAAGGTTCTGGAAATGCTTATGGATAAGCCAGGTTACAATGACTTTGAAAACGGCGATGTTGATACCTATAGATTTGACTTGCCCGAAACGGTATACTATGACAGCATAAAATCACTTCGCATTCGCAAGGATTACATAAAATGCGACGATGACTGGAAAATGCAGCACGTTAAAGTCGTAGATGTTGACAGCGGATTCTGCCTTGTTGACAAAGAAACTAATGCATGGCTCAAAAAACGTGCAAGCTATGAGTTGAGTGCTAACCAAAAGACTTCTTCCGATAAATTGTCTGTTGATGCCAAGGTAATGGATCATCTTTACAGCTTGGACGGAGCTTATCCTCAAGGTCAGCCGGATTATAAGCCATGGAATGAACCTAAATTCTTTATGAACATAAATTCCGAACTGCGCAGCAAAGTGCTTCTCCCACTTTTTAAGCTTGATGATCAGCCAATAGCTCCTACCGTATTTTATTCTGTTCACGCAGCAAATATCGGCTGGATGGATGATGTTTCTTCCGGCGAAATGGCAGGCACGACAGGCGAAGCAAGACAGTTAGAAGCTATCAAAATATGGCTGAACTCCAAAGGCAGTATATTCTATTCAGCCCATGTTGCAGGAAAAGGTTGGCTGCCTTATGTAAAAAACGGCGAAGTCGCAGGTACAACAGGCGAAGCACGACAGATGGAAGCCATAAAAATCCGTATTGAGAATATGCCCGGATATACGGTAACATATCGTGTTCACATGGCAGACAAGGGCTGGTCCAACTGGGTATGCAACGATGCTGTTTCAGGTACAACTGGTGAGTCAAGACGAATTGAAGCTATTGAAATAAAGCTTATAAAATAACTTAATGCAATAATATAGCAAGCCCCACGTTTCCGTATATTACGGAGCGTGGGGCTTTAATTATGTTCAAGTTCTTGTAATCTTAAAAGATATTTTTGACGCAGAGATGCTCTTGCACGCAAAAGGCATTCCCTAACATATGTGCTTTTAATTCCAATATGCTCTGCAGCTTGCTCGTCGTTAAGGTTCAGAATGGCTTTATCGAGAATTATCTGCCTATATCGAGGAGAAATTTCCTTAAATGCGTCCGACAATATTTTTTTATCCAAATTGTTGATAGCAATTATTTCAGGATTTATTACACCGACATCCTCTATGTCAAAGCAGTTTTCAATACTCAAAAGAACAACGCTTTTATCTCTTTTCAGCAAAGTATAACAGTGATTTTTCGTAGTAATATAAAGATAGCTTTTCAGCTTCTGCGGAGAAACCTTTTTGATTTTATCCATATATCTCCATATTTTAAACCACACCTGCTGCAATGCATCCTCCGCATCATGCTCATTCTTCAATATGCTCAATGCGCATGAAAACATCATTCCATGATAATCATTATATAATCTTTCAAAATATTTACGAGCATCGGAATCACTTGTTGGAAAATCAAACGCTGCCATAACGTTCAAGCAATTATATATATTTGGTCAGAAAACTTTGATATAGATAAAGAAACTTTTTCTTCTTTTATTGACGTCTGCGTTTTCATATTCATAAGTATCCTCCCAATATGGCACAAGCTAAAAAACAATTCTATTATATAAATATACTTATTTAAAATATGATACTATGTCTTATAGCATAATTCAATTTATACTCGACAAACGCAACTAATTTTGGAATAAAAAACATTATTCTACAAATATTCTCTTTTTAAAAACCAAAAGTCCGACTTTTCTATCGGACTTTTTTATATATTCAATTCTCAAGCGGTATCTTCAAAACAACCGCCATCTCAAACACCCCAACCTTTATTGAAACAGCCATAGTACCATCATATTTCTTGACTGCCTGCTCAATCGAAAGCAAACCGAAGCCGTGGTTCTTTTCATCTTCTTTGGATGTCTTCATTATTCCCTCGGAATCTGCACTGACGGTCGGATTCCTCATCGTCATTGTCCAGTAGCCCTGTCTGATCTGCGCAGCTATGCTTATCTTGCCTCTTTCGGGGCACTTTTTGCAGGCTTCAACTGCATTATCCAAAGCGTTTGCAAGGATAATACAAATATCGGAATTCTCGATTTTATCTGTAATACAGCCGTCAAATTCAATATCGGCAAAATTCTTGCAACCGTCGCTCTTATCGGTAAGGATAGCATCGGCAAGACGGTTGCCCGTAAGAAAAATTGCTTCGTTGCGATGAGTTGATTCCGTGAGTTTATCAATATAATTCTGCGCATCGGAATAACAGCCCTCACCAATCAGCGCATTGATACTGCTTAGGTGGTTTATGTAATCATGTCTGAAAGTACGCATATCGCTGTTGAGCTTTTCAAGCTTTTCGTAGTGACCGATTTGCGTGGCAACTTGTTTTTCAAGCAGAGAATTGAGGGCGGTGTAATAGTTTTTAGACGCAACGTTTACAAGTAAAGATACAATAACAATGATTACAAATACCGATAAAGTAGCTATCAATATTGAAATAGTGTTTTTCTTTATAATACTATCTACAGGCAGATTGTTGCACGCAGACAAAAACGTTATGCAAATTAAGGATAATAAGATAAGTACAAATATATGCTTCGGTATTTTTTCGGCAATCGTATTTATCTTTGAAAAACTTCTATTTTTAGTTATCAATAAAGTTGACATAAACACAATTGTACGTATGATAAATGTTGAAATTGTATCGGCATTGGTATAAGTTATCACTTCACTTGTATGCGTATGATAAAAGTAGCAAGACACGAAGATAACAGTGCCACTAGAAACTCGGTAACCAATGAAAGATAAACTTGCGCAACGGTAATTCTACCAAAAGCCAAATAGAACATTACTAAAAACATCAACGGATACAAGAAAATAGAAATCACATTAAATCTGTATATATGTGATAACATCATTATACCCGAAATAGCAAAACAATAAACCAAACCTTTAATAACATATTTTGACCTCTTTATTTGTGATATACCAAAATTGTTTATTAATAGCATTGTAGAAAAAACTATTATAACATCTGATATTACTTTTAATAGATTCATACCATCATCCTTAAACTATAGTGTCAGACTTTATTATATTTCATAATATAATTCATAAAGGCATTTTTAAATTTGACACTGTAGGACTTACCAATCAATGCACGTTCTCCATTATCAAAAACTATTTCCGTGTTTGTATGGTTATTAATGTGAGCAAATCCCGCAATATACGCCCTCTGACATCGACAAAACTTTTCGTCAGGCAATTGATTCTCAATCTTCTTTAAATGAATATGTATCTCAAAAGTCTTTTGTGTTGTCCGAATGATTGTATGTTTTCCCTTTGCTTCCGCATAGACTATATCTGACATTTTTATTTTCCATTTACCATCATTTGTTTTTAAAATAAGTAAATTATCGTAATCAATTGATTTTAAATAATCATCAATAGCCTTAAATAATTTCTCTTTGTTTATTGGCTTAACAATAAATCTAAAGGTGTTAACCTCATAAGAATCAACAGCTACCTCAGGATATGCGCTTACAAAAATGATAACACTATCGTTGTTTTTATTTCTGATAAGTCGTGAGGTTTCCATTCCGTCAATATCATCCATTTGATAATCCATAAAAACAATTTCATATTCTCTTTCATTTATTGCTCTTAGTAAATTCCGCCCGTTGTCAAATTTTTCAATAGAAATGTCAATATTTCTATTATGACTATATTCATTTATATGTTTTTCTAGAATCATCTGCATAGACTTTTCATCATCACATATTGCAACTCTCATTCAATCTCACTCCTAAAATTATTTTTTACTATAAAATTGTGATTTTTTCAATAATTATTTTTTTATTCCAAAAATTCGCCGCTTTATCCTATATTTATTGTATGATTACCTCTATTCTATTACAATGTTCCCAGAAAAAAACTAGGAGGGAATATAATGTCTTGGGTTAGTCATATTTTATATTTTATTTTTGGAATATAACAGAGGTACAGAATGTACATTGTTGAAAAACAACAATTATGGTATGACAACATACTGTCCTACCGAACAAGGGTTGAAGAAAAAGATCTGTTTCGGCTTTTAAACCACATCAGCACAGCGCTTGATGCGTTAGAGCTTGAGCAGAAAGGCGACATAGTTTTCACCATTGACGAAAAGGTTAAAACTGACCGCACAACAATACTCGGAGTTGAGCTTCTTATCCCTGTTGACAAGGTGTTTGAAAGCAACAGCCATTATGTGTACAAGTCTTGTTTCAAGCTTGAAAATGCGGTCATGAGCAAGTTTAACGGCAAGATCAGTGAACTGAACAGCTTTGCTGAAAATTTGTGCAGCTATGTTGACAGCAGCAATATCAAACCGATAACCGATGTGTACTATCTTGTGCGCAGCATCTGCGATGATGACTGTATGATTGATCTTTACTTCGGGACAAGCGGAAACATATTGTGATTATTCATCCTGCAAAAGCAGTTCTCTTTGAAAAAGTACCGATAAAGGAATTTTACCGGTACCGAGCGACAAACTTTGATCATTTCCAATGGTAACCTGCGAAATGACAAAGGGGTCGCCCCTTGGGGAGCTGCTTTTTGTTGCTCCAAAATATCTGTTTATTCCACTTTTTATACCTCTTATCGGATTTATATACAATTATACCACATAAAAATGTATAATATTTTAAATCTATATGTTTTTATAAATTTATTTTGTTCCGAGGATGCTTAACAGAAAGAATTTCCTTTTGTTTTGCAAGCGAAACATGGGTATATACCTGCGTTGTTGTGATCGAGCTGTGTCCAAGAAGTTTTTGAATATAGCGAATATCAACATCTTCTTCAAGGCGCAGAGTGGCAAAAGAATGACGGAACATGTGCGGCGTGATATGTATGCTGCTTTCTGCAAGTTCGGCGTATTTATTCACAAGCTCACGCACGGATTGTTCAGAAAGTCTTTTATGCAGTTTATTCACGAAGAACCAGCCGCAATCTTGAATATCCTTTTCAAATGCAGCGTAGTATTTGGAAAGGATTTTCAGCACATCGGCATTTTCAATTTGAATTATACGCTCTTTTGAGCCTTTGCCAAAGATTTTTATTGTATGGTTTTGCAAATCGACTGCGTTGGGTGTGAGTGAGCATATTTCCGAAACTCTTGCACCCGTAGCAAACAGCATTTCCATAACCGCTATTTCACGAAGGCTGCTCTTTTGGGAATACTCGGTAGACGAGTTCCGATAATTGTCGTATGCAATACTTAACATACTTTTTATAGTATTTAAGGGTATTGTTTTCGGAAGCAGGATCGGCTCACGGAAAGCTGTTTCGATCTTGTCAAAAGGGTTCGTTTCGATAATATCCTCAATGAGCAAATAGTGGACGAACGCCTTTAGTGTTGCAATCTTTCTGCGGCAGGTCTTGGGTTTATACGTTTTATGAAGGTAAGAAATATAGCTGCTGATCGACGTTTTATCGAGGTTTTTAATGTATTCGGACATTTGCTTAAGATCAGTCGAATAGGCTTTGATGGTCTTACTGTTTAGGTTCTTTCTGAATTTGCAATACTCGATGAATTCGGGAACAAATAAAAACACGTTTTTCATACACAAATCTCCTTTATTATAGTAATACTTATTATATCGTATTGCTTTGATTTTGTCGATTTGTGTTGGATTTACATTGGATAACTATAAATTATCGGAGGTATCGATAGTAATATGGATTTTCATGAGAATG
>JBJEQS010000354.1:0-6328 GCA_051881875.1 Oscillospiraceae bacterium | reverse complement strand
TTGTATATAATTGACCACCATAAAGAAAAATATTGACTAAACACCGGAGGCGGCACCTTGCCGCAAAAGCTTGACCAAAACTTTTATTTTTGGTTATCGAATTAACGTTATATTACAATGAGTTCGATAAAAAAGGAGAATATTCAGAATACTGAACATTCTCCGTATTTTTATCATCAAAATAAAGATTAATCCTTTTTCAATGTATCATGTGACAGTGATTTCAGATATGCATTTATAAATCCGTCAATTTCACCGTCCATTACTGCACTGATATTTCCGTTTTCAAAACCTGTTCTGTGGTCTTTGGCGAGCGTATAAGGCATAAATACATATGAGCGTATCTGTGCTCCCCATGCAATCTCTTTCTGTACACCCTTGATATCGGAGATTTTTTCAAGATGCTCCCTCTCCTTAATTTCAACAAGCTTTGAACGCAGCATTTTCATTGCAAAATCTCTGTTCTGGAACTGGCTTCTCTGTGTCTGACATGATACTACAACACCTGTCGGCAAATGTGTGATTCTTATTGCTGATTCCGTCTTGTTGATATGCTGACCGCCTGCACCGCTTGAACGGTATGTATCAACCTTCAAATCTTCAGGACGAATATCAATTTCTATACTGTCATCAATTTCCGGCATTACTTCAAGTGCAGCGAATGATGTGTGTCTTCTGCCCGATGAGTCAAACGGCGATATTCTTACAAGTCTGTGAACTCCTGCCTCCGATTTGAGATAGCCGTATGCATTAAGACCTTCAATCAGTATTGATGCACTTTTCAGACCGGCTTCATCACCATCAAGATAATCAAGCAGCTTTACCTTGAAATTATGTCTTTCAGCCCAGCGGTTATACATTCTGTAAAGCATTTCTGCCCAGTCCTGTGCTTCTGTGCCGCCTGCACCTGCATGAAACGTAAGAATTGCATTCTTGCTGTCATATTCTCCGCACAGCAATGTTGACAATTTTTCCTCATTGAGTGCTTTCTTGAATGCTTCTGCTTCAGCTTTCAGTTCATCAGCTGAACTTTCATCATCTTCCTCTATTGAAAGCTCTGTCATCATTATAATATCTTCCAGACTTTCCGAAAGCTTTTCAAATCTCTGTATCTTATTTTCAATTGTCTTTGACTGCTGCAATACCTTCTGTGAATTTTCAAGGTCATCCCAGAATCCATCAGCAGCTATAGTCTTCTGCAAATCATCGTATTCCTTTTTAGCCTTTTCAATCTCAAGCACATCCGAAAGTTCCTTTATTTCGGGGCGGTAGCCTATAAGCTCCAGTCTTAATTCTTCAAGTAAAAGCATAGTAAAAATATTCCTTTCATTTAATTTGGTTTCATATTATATTATACTATAAAAAAATCAATACTGCAAATAATTTATAAATAAAATATTGAAAAATATTATTTTTGTGTTATAATAAATTTAGCATAATAAAATTGTATGTCTGAAGCATGACATATCTGCTTCCGAAAAGGAGGAATATTTTTGAATTATAAAGATTGCGTATGCATCGTATGCAATAAGAAATTCAGCGATGATGATGATATTGTTGTATGTCCTGAATGTGCCACACCATATCACAGGGAATGTTACAAAAAGAACAACAGATGCATAAACACTGTTCTCCACGAAAAAAAAGAAAGCTGGAAACCGGATAATACTGCTGCAAATCCTGATAAGACCCAAGAGGAAAAGCCGGAAGAACCTGTTTCGGAAACACGCATAATATGTGCAAAATGTGGTGCTGTAAACAAATCTTCAAGCAAATTCTGCGAAAACTGCGGCGAAACACTCATAAATAATAATACAAATCAAAATACATCAGATGAAAAAGACAGGGAATTATCTGAAAAATTACAGTTTCTTTATGGCTCGGAATTCACCGACATAAAATCCGAACAGCTTGATGGAATAGAAATAAAAGAAATTGCAAGATTTATTGACAAGAATATTTTCTACTATCTTAATGTATTCAGCCGATTGAAAAAAAGGGGCAGAAGTATTTCATTTAATCTCCTTTGTTTCTTTGTTCCTTACTATTATTTTGCAAACAGAAAAATGTATCTGTGGGCTTTTATCTCATTTATGATAATGACTGTGCTTTCAATCCCCGAAATGATGATGCTGCTTGCAGACCAGCTGTTATACATCGACACGTCCTTTCTGGAAAGCGGCATTTTCAATGCATTTTTCAATACCTGCAGTTTCCTTATACTGTTTTTCAGAATAGGAATCGCTCTCGCAGCAAATGCCATTTACTACAGGCACATTAAGAAATCAATAAACACAATAAAAAAATCTGTACCCGAATCAGAATGGTCAGATACAATTGCAAGAAAAGGCGGCACCTGTTTTCCGGCTGTAATCATAACAGTGCTTATTGAGCTGGTGACAGCAGTCGTTCTTATGCTGATACTAAGTTTTATCATGTTCTTTTTTTAAAAATTCGGTTATTCAAAGAAAAATATCAAAAATACTTGACAAATCCATATATTTCTGCTATAATCTATATGTTATCCTTGCTCGTGTATTTACGGGCGAAATCCAGAAGGAGGTGTTTACAGAATGGCAAAGTTGAATGAAAAATATGAAGCTATGACTATTTTCAGTCTTGCTGACGGCGAAGAAGCTGTTAAGGCTCTCGTTGAAAAGTTCAAATCTGTAATTGAAAAGCATGCTGTTCTTGAATCTGTTGATGAATGGGGCAAGCGTAAGCTCGCTTATCCAATCAGTGACGAAACTGAAGGTTACTATGTAATTTACAGCTTTGAAGCTAAGACAGATTTCCCGGCTGAACTCGAAAGAAGATTTAACATTACTGAAAACGTTCTTCGTTCATTAGTTACTGTTAAGTAAGCCAAAGACAAGCATGAGGAGGATTTTCCGTGATTAATAAAGTTATTCTCATGGGCAGACTTACTGCTGACCCTGAATTAAGACAGACACCTTCCGGTGTTTCTGTATGTCGTTTCACCATCGCTGTCAACAGACCTTTTACTTCCAAGGAAACAGGCGAAAGACAGGCTGATTTCATTAATATTGTTGCATGGCGTAATACTGCTGATTTCGTCGCAAGATACTTCTCAAAAGGCAAAATGGCTATCGTTGAGGGAAGTCTGCGAAATGATAATTATACCGACCAGAACGGTGTAAAACATTACAACATGAACGTTCAAGCAGATAATGTTACTTTTGGTGAATCAAAGAACGCATCATCAGGCGGCGGTAATTTCAACGGATTTGCAAATAATAATTTCGGCGGCGGACAGCCACAATACGATAACTCAAATGCTTACCAGCAGAATAATGCATATCAGCAGAATAACAGTTATCAGCAAGCTCCTGTTTCGCCACAGACACAGTCCGTTCCAAATGAAGCTCTTCAGATTGGTGACCTGAGTGACTTTGAAGTATTAAGTGACGGAGATGTTCCATTTTAATTTTTAAAATTAAGATTTTTCAAGAAGGAGGATTTTCTCATGGAAAGAGGAGAAAGAAACCCACGTGGTGCTAAAAGACCTCGTAAGAAGGTTTGTTCATTCTGTGTAGACAGAGCTGAAAAAATTGATTACAAAGATGTTGCAAAACTCAGAAAATGCATGACTGAAAGAGCTAAAATTCTTCCAAGACGTGTTACAGGCACTTGTGCATATCATCAGCGTGAACTCACTACTGCTATCAAGAGAGCAAGACATATTGCTTTACTTCCATATGTAAGTGAATAATCTGATATAAAAAAGAGGAGTTAATTCTTATCGAATTTTCTCCTCTTTTTAGTTTGTTTGCTTCCCTGTCTTATGGCTTTCTGCGTTCCGGCTTTTTACGCATAAGTCCATGATGATTGCAATAAATATAGATATATCCATCGCCTCTTATAAAAAATCTCGCTTCTGCACTGCTCTCAGGATACAGCTTTTTTATCTCAATCTTATCAGTTGTCACATATGCTATAAATGATATATAATGCTGCTTGCTCATATCATGCGGTATAGTTATATAGTATTCATCTTCAATATAATCAATATTTACCTCATGCTCATCATCTGCATCATCAATTTCTTCCGGCGGCAATGTAACTCCACAGCAGCTTATAAGTGCATCTCCGAGTGAATGTACAACATTTCCACAAATCGGACATACATAAAACTTTGAACGAAGCATATTTCCCGAAATATTTCTGTTTGAAACCGCTTCGCCAGAAAGCAACTCTATAACCGATATGCCTAATGCCTTTGCAAGCGGTTCAATCAATGAAATATCGGGAAAACCTTTGCCTGTTTCCCATCTTGATACTGCCTTGTCACTGACATTAAGCATCTCAGCAATTTTCAACTGTGTAAGACCTCTCTTTTCACGAATACTTTTGATTGTATTCCCTGTTATATAAGTATCCATATTATTTCACCTCCTCTGTAATTAATATATTAACATATAATATCTATTTGTACAACCTATTATTCATAGAGTTGCTTTATTTGTCCAGTATTTCATAACTGCCATATGTAAGAAGATTACAGTTATAATATTCCCAATGGTCTTCCTCATCATCAACCGAGAATAACTCCTTGTCTTCATATGCCATGAAATTATCCCATACTGTTGCTGAACAATCCCATGCATTAAGAAAATACATCTTTCCTCCGTTCTTATTTGTTGCTGAATCCATATAAACTTTATTTCCATATATCATCGAATTCTGTCCCCATCCTTCGACAACATCATTTGCTTCAAATGCCCTGTTGATATTTTCACAGTCATTACGGTATCCTGTACAATATCTGAGTATACAATCGTTTCCTTTCAGGTTTACAAAACTGTCAGCTGAATTTCCGCCGCTTATTCCCTCACCATTAAATATACAATTTTCAATTATTGTACCTGTTGTATATTCTTTTACATCTATATGTTCAGCAGCTACATCAGGGCCAAATGTACAGTTGCTTATAGTATTGTAATCGCACTCAAATGCATATCCGGTTGTACTCTTTGCACTTCCGACATATATGCCTTCACCATATCCCTGATTTATAAGTCCTGTATCATGTACATAGCATGATTCCGCTGTACAGTATGAACTTCCGTCACGAAAATGTATCCCCTCAGTACCGGTATCATATACTTCGCAGTTTATAAGCTTTGTATGATTGGAGTTATCAACTATAATTCCTTTTGAAACATTGGTTACAACTATATCCTTGACAATCCACCAATCCCCTGTTATCGTAAGACCGTAATTACTCTCAAGAGTTGTCCATTTAATAACAGCAGGATTATCCGCATCAGCTGAACGCAGAATAATCGGCATATCTTCTGTTCCATCTGCTTCTCCTGTAAATGTTCTTCCCTTGGGAGTTGAACCGCTGTAAGTATATTCTCCTGATTCAAGAATTATTTCATCACCGGCTTTTGCATCAGCAAGAGCCGATTTAAGTTCATCTGCATTGTTTACATATACTTTATTGCTTATATTTTCTTCATCAGCATTAATAAGATTATTTTTCATAATGCATAAATCGAAAATATCTGTTGTTCCATTTCCCGATAAATCATATTCATCAGTATTATTTCCTCTGTTAAGTATTATACTTTTTATTGCTGAAATATCAAAGATACTGTATGAACTATCAGCATATACATTTATTCCGGATAACGATAATGCTGATAATACAACAGCTGATAAAGCTTTTCTTTTCATATATATACTCTCCTTTATAAAAAATTGCTATACAAAATATAATTTTGCATAGCAATTATATAAAACAACTATTTTTAATAACAATACAGAATTATTCTTCTGTTGGTATATCTGATGTACAGTGTGGACATTTTGTTGCTTCAATATCAATTTCTGATTTGCAGAACGGACATTTTTTCGTTGTCGGAGCAGCAGGAGCTTCCTCATGCTTACCGATTGACATAATGGTATTTATGGCTTTCATAATCATAAAGATGACAAATGCCATAATAAAGAAATTGATTACAGCGGTAAGAAATGCACCATATTCAATATACTGACCTGTATGGAAAATCTGAATATGACCTCCGACCTCTGCACCGCCGATTGAGTTGATAATAGGATTGATAAAACTTTCTGTGAATGATGTTACGATATTCTGGAAAGCAGCACCGATGATAACTCCGACTGCCAAATCCATAACATTGCCTTTAAGAGCAAATGCCTTGAATTCATTAATAAATTTTTTGATAAATCCGAGCTTTTCTTTTTCCATTGAATTCCATTCCTTTCAATATAATAAGTAACTATAATTTATTATATCACAAGCATATATCAAAGTCAACTTTTTTCGACAAAATCCGCA
>JBJEQS010000353.1:0-6346 GCA_051881875.1 Oscillospiraceae bacterium | reverse complement strand
TCAAAAAGCTGGTGGTTTCCAAAGGCAAAGCCTTTGGTCGCTCGACAGAGCGAAAGAGGGGGTGCGGGGGCGAAGCCCCTGCCCATCAATCGTTCAAAAAAGTTTTTTGTCAAACTTTTGCGGCAAGTTGCCGCCTCCGATTTTAAGTATTTTGTTTTATCCAAGCGGTCGGGTAGTTAAAAAATGTTATTACTAAGCAAAAGGCGAAATTAAAAGTTTTTGCCCAGCTTTTTTCAAAAAGCTGGAAAGTTTGGGCGGCAGGAAGCCGCCTGATGAAATTTCCAGTAAACCATAACGGGCGACAAAATGGTCGCCCCTACAAAAATAATCCATCGAACTCACGTTATTTTACAGATAGTTGTCGGCATGAGATAGGATTAAAAAAATAATGTATCACCTGTATCATTTTTGAGTGTTGCAGGTGATATTTTTTATATGGTATTTCATATTTGAAACTTCTGCCGATTTATATTTATAAGAAATGCAGATATAATAATATAACTAAAACCATGATTTTATAAGGAGGTCTTTTTCGATGGATATTTACAGTATTATAACAAAAACAAAAAATAAATCAGAACTTTCACAGGAAGAAATAAAATTCCTTGTTGATGGATATGTGACTTCCGAAATTCCTGATTATCAGATGTCTGCATGGCTTATGGCTGTATGCATAAATGGTCTTACCGACAGGGAAACAGCATATCTTACAGATGCAATGCTCCATTCGGGTGATACATTAAGCTGGGAAAGAGTAAACGGTGTTACGGTTGATAAGCACAGCACAGGCGGAGTAGGCGATAAAACAAGCCTTGTTATCGCTCCCGTAGCTGCCGCCTGCGGTGTATATGTACCGAAAATGTCCGGCAGAGGATTAGGTCATACAGGCGGCACAGTAGATAAGCTTGAGAGTATACCGGGATTTTGCATATCGGTTGATTTTGATAAATTCCTTGAAACAGTTAATACAACAGGTTTTGCAATAGTTTCACAAAGCGGAAAGCTCGTTCCGGCAGATAAGAAAATTTATGCTCTCAGAGATGCAACATCTACCGTTGACAGCATACCGCTTATAGCTTCAAGCATTATGAGCAAAAAGCTTGCAACGGGTGCAGACTGTCTTGTGCTTGATGTAAAAGTCGGAAACGGTGCGTTCATGAAGAATATCAAAGATGCGGAAAAGCTTGCATCGCTTATGGTTCATACTGCTGAATCGGCAGGAAGAAAATGCAAAGCCATTCTGACAGATATGAATATACCGCTTGGAATGAATGTGGGAAATGCACTTGAAGTAATTGAAGCCATTGAAATTCTGAAAAACAAATCCCATGACAAGCTTTATCACTTATGCATGGAGCTTGCGGCAAATATGATTATGCTTGCAAAAGATATTACACATGATGAAGCATATCATATGGCTGAAAAGACTATTGAAGATGGTTCGGCACTTGAAAAATTCAGAGAATTCATCGGCAGACACGGCGGGAATTCAGATATAATTGATGATTATAGTTTACTTCCGCAGCCGAAAAATTTACATCAGGTAAAATCCTTGCGTTCAGGATATATTTCAGCAATCGACAGTCAGGAAACAGGTCTTTCAGCACTAATGCTCGGTGCAGGAAGAAAAACAAAAGAAGACAGCATTGATTATTCAGCCGGTATAGTTTTCAGCAAAACAGTTGGGGATTATGCTGAAAAAGGCGATGTTCTGCTCACTATGTATTCATCGGCTGTATCTGATTTTTCCGAAGCCGAAAAGAGAATTCACAATGCAATATCATTCAGTGATGAGAATATAATCTCAAATGACATAATATTAGAAATAATATAAATATTTTAACAAAAATATATTGACATATTGCTGAAAAAGCGTTAATATTTATATAAGGAGTTTCATCTCTATCATATTTTAAGGAGGCAATATTTATTATGGCTATTAAAGACAAAATTGACCAGCTTGGTCAGAAATTCGGCGGTGCAGTTGCAAAGGCTCAGGATACAACAAAGACATTTGCTGAAAAGACAAAATTAAAATCAAAAATCAGTGCCGAAAAGGATAAGATAAACAAAATTTATGCTTCTATCGGAAAGAAATACTGTGAGCTTTTTGCAGAAAATCCGGCAGAGGATTTTGCAGGATTTATCGCTGAAATAAATGCATCAAATGAACTTATTAAATCATATAATGTTCAGCTTGCAGCACTCGATGATACAATTTATTGTACAAACTGCGGAAATCAGATTTCAAAGGATTCAGAATTCTGCTCAAAGTGCGGCGCAAAACAGGAAATTCCTGTTGTTGAGGAAGTTGAGGTTGTTACACCGGCTGAAACAGTTAATGATGAAAAACCTCAGGAATAATTGTGTTTTAATGTGGATTTGATTAAATACAAAACAGGGGACGCTCTGGATAAGGGAGCGTCCCTTTTTGCAAAAATCATAAGATTATTAACATGAGTTTGACAACCAAAAGAAAAAGTTTTGCCCAGCTTTTTGCGGCAAACCGCCGCCATTTTTCAGTATTATGTTTATTTTGTGGTCGAGCCATAAGAAAAAAGTTATTAAGTAAATAAAGCAACGAAAATAAAAGTTTTTGCCCAACTTTTTGCGGCAAACCGCTGCCATTTTTCAGTATTATGTTTATTTTTTGGTCGAGCCATAAGAAAAAAGTTATTGAGTAAATAAAGCAACGAAAATAAAAGTTTTTGCCCAGCTTTTTTCAAAAAGCTGGCGGTTTCCAAAGGCAGAGCCTTTGGTCGCTCGAATGAGCGAAATGGGGGTGTGGGGGCTTGCCCCCGCCCATCAATCGTTCAAAAGAGTTTTTTGTCAAACTTTTTCCAAAAAAAGTTTGAGCAAACGCAGTTTGCTGAACAGGACTTATAGGCTTATTAGTAAACCACAACGGACGAACGAATTCTCACTTACAAAAATAAACTATCAGATTCATATTATAATAAGCAGTAAAATAATCGTTAGGAGATGATTGTGTTGAAGCAGGAAGAAATGAATGTTTTAGTACCTGAAAAACTGAAAGAAATTGAAAAAGAATATGATGTAAAAGTTCTGCTTGCAGTGGAATCCGGAAGCAGAGCATGGGGTTTTGCTTCGCCTGACAGCGATTTTGATGTAAGATTTATATACAAAAGAAATATCAAAGAGTATCTGAAACTTAATCCGGACAGAGATGTCATAGAACTGCCGATTGATGACACATGGGATATATGCGGCTGGGATATTGATAAGACGCTGAAGCTGCTGCAAAAATCCAATCCAACGTTATATGAATGGGTGAATTCGCCGATACAGTATTGCTGTACAGGATTTGCTGAACGAATTGCACCGCTTATGAAGGAGTGCTTTTCAGAAGAAAAAATGCTGTATCATTATCTGAATACAGCCAGAAACAATATAAAAGCCTATCTGCTCGGGGAAACTGTAAAGCCTAAAAAATATTTCTATGCATTAAGACCAATTTTTGCTTGTATGTGGATTATGGAGAATCATTCTGCACCGCCGGTTCTTTTCAGCACATTATCAGAAGCTGTAATGCCGGAAGAAATAAAGACTTCCGTTGATTATTTGCTTGACGTCAAGATGAATAATCCTGAAAAGGCTGAAATCAAGCCTATTGCCGATATAAGCGGTTTTATTGATTCAAAGGTTGATGAAATTGACGGATTCCTTAGCAATGTAAAAAATATTCATGGCTCAGAATGGGAGAAACTCAATGAATTCTTCCGGAATGAAATAAACTTATGATATAACTTGAATCAGACAGAAAAGGCTGACTTTATTTCAGCGAATTCGCATTGATTAAAATATTTGAATAATGGTTATTTATAGTCATATATCACAGTTTTTTAAATAATAATTAGTATAAACTGTAAAACTTTTCATTGCCTATTGTAAAAATTAATAAAAAGTGTTATAATCAAACGTGTCAGTATTGTATATTATTACAGATACTAATTTACCTGAAAAGGAGATAATAACCAATGAGCAAATATGATGTCAACAAAATAAGAAATATCGCTGTTGCAGGCCATAACGGTTCGGGAAAAACTGCACTCGCCGAGGCACTCCTCTTTAAAGCAGGTGCTACTGACAGACTTGGAAAGGCAGCCGAAGGAAATACTGTATGCGATTATGACAGTGAGGAAATCAAAAGACAGATTTCTATAAATACTTCTCTTGCTACATTTACATATTCCGATATTGAAGTAAACCTTATTGATACACCGGGTATGCTCGACTTTATCGGCGGAATGTATGAGGGTATTTATGCCTGCAATACTGCTATGATTACAGTATCAGCCAAATCAGGTGTAAAATCGGGTACTGTAAAAGCTTATTCATACGCTAAGAAGCATAATAAATCATCAATTTTCGTAGTCACAAAAATTGATGACCCGAATGCTAATTTCTACAACACTCTTACAGAACTTAAAACCGTTTTCGGACCTACTGTATGCCCTGTAGTTGTACCGGTCATAAAGAATGGTTCAATTGACGGATACATCAATCTTATCGAAATGAAAGCCTATAAATATCAGAACGGAAATGCTGTGGAAACAGATATGCCGGCAGGCGACATTTCTGATAAAATGGATTATCGTCTTGATGGTCTTGTTGAAGCTGTAAGTGAAGCCGTTGCTGAAACTGATGAAGCACTCATGGAAAAATTCTTTGAGGGCGAAACATTTACTCAGAAAGAAATTACTGACGGTATTCACAAGGGTATGAATAATGGTACTATTACACCGGTTGTATGTACATCGGCAATGACTCTTGACGGTATTGATATGCTTCTCAAGGAAATTGAACTGCTTATGCCCGCACCATCGGAAAGACCTGTTTCAAAGGCTTCAAAGTCTGACGGAACAGTCATTGAAATACCATATGATGTAAATGCTCCTCTTACAGCAATAATCTTCAAGACTATCGCTGACCCGTTTGTCGGCAAGATGTCATTCATCAAGGTACATTCAGGCATACTCAGGGCTAACAGTGAAGCGGTTAATTCAACTACAGGCGAAACTGAAAAAATAGGCAAAATCTATAAACTCTGCGGCAAGAAGCAGGAGGAAATTTCTGAAGCAGGTGCAGGAGAAATAGTTGCCGCTGTTAAAATCAGTGCCAATACGGGCGATACATTATGTACAGCCGCAAATCCGGTTAAATTCAGCAAAATGGAATTCCCTGTTCCATGCTACAGAATGACTGTAAAGGCAAAGACTCAGGCTGATGAGAGCAAAATTTCTGAAAGTATCAGAAAACTCCTTGAAGAAGATAAAACTCTCGCATATGTAAAAGACCCGCTTACAAAGGAACGTATCATAAGCGGTCTTGGCGAACAGCATATTGATGTTGCTGTATCAAAGCTTAAAAATAAATTCGGCGTTGATGTTGAAATATCAGTCCCGAAAACAGCATATAAGGAAACTATACGCAAGAAAGTAAAGGCTGAGGGCAAGCATAAGAAACAGAGCGGCGGTCATGGTCAGTATGGTCATGTAATAATAGAATTTGAGCCGTCAATAGGCGATGAACTCGTATTTGAGGAAAAGGTATTCGGCGGAGCAGTTCCTAAGAATTATTTTCCTGCCGTTGAAAAGGGACTTCAGGAATGTATGGCTAAGGGCGTACTTGCCGGCTGTCCTGTAAGCGGACTCAAGGCTACACTGCTTGACGGTTCATATCACCCTGTTGATTCATCTGAAATGGCATTCAAAATGGCTGCGTCAATTGCCTATAAGGAAGGTCTTAAAAATGCTGACCCTGTTCTCCTTGAACCAATCGGAACACTCAATGTAATTGTTCCTGATGATAATACAGGCGATGTAATGGGTGAACTCAACAAACGCAGAGGACGTATGCTCGGTATGAATCCTGTTGAAGATGAAAGCGGCATGACTGAAATAATTGCGGAAGTACCAATGCGTGAGATGCATGATTTCACAATGTATCTGCGTCAGGTAACAAAGGGAATGGGAAGTTTCACATTTGATTTTGTGAGATATGAACAGCTTCCGTCAGCACTTGTATCTGATGTAATACTCAGTATAAATACTGAAAATTAACAAGCCTTCTGAATCATTAAAAATAAAGAAAATCAGGAATACTGTATGGATTGATAATCAGTATTCCTGATTATTTTAACGTGAGTTTGACAACCCAAAATAAAAGTTTTGGTCAAGCTTTTGCGGCAAGTTGCCGCATCCGGTTTTAAGTGTTTTGTTTTATCCAAGCGGTCGGGTATGTACAAAATGTTGAAATAAAACTAAATCTGAAACTAAAAGTTTTTGCCCAGCTTTTTTCAAAAAGCTGGCGGATTCCAAAGGCA
>JBJEQS010000352.1:0-6349 GCA_051881875.1 Oscillospiraceae bacterium | reverse complement strand
TTGAAAAAGCTTGACCAAAACTTTTATTTTTGGTTATCGAACTCACGTTTATTATATCATTTATAATTACATTATTCAATAAAAAATGTACTTCCGCCAATAAGCAGAAGTACATAAAATTATGGTCTGAGTGACGGGACTTGAACCCACGGCCTCTACCACCCCAAGGTAGCGCGCTACCATCTGCGCCACACCCAGAAACCTTACTTAATTATTATAGCATTATTAAGGAAAAAAGTCAATATGTTTTTTAATAAAAACACGCAAATCAATTTTTGCAAAGTGAACTTTGTTTGCATAATTTTTTTCTGCTTTGTAGTGGCGAACCCGTTCGCCCGTTATGATTTACCGGGAATTTCATCAGGCGGCTTAAAGCCGGTCAACCTTTCCAGCTTTTTGAAAAGAGCTGGGCAAAAACTTTTAGTTTCGGATTTTGCTTTGTTGGTGCATTTTTTTACCGGCTCGACCACAAAATAAACAAAACACTCAAAACCGGAGGCGGCACCTTGCCGCTTGAAAAAGCTTGACCAAAACTTTTGGTTGTCTAACTCACATTATTTTAAAAATGGATTTGCGTGTCAATAAAAAAACAACAGTAACCAATGCGATTACTGCTGTTTTATTATACGGATTAAATATCAATTAATTAAAATGCTTTTTTATAGATTTCAAGAATAGATTCAACAGTGCATGGTCGTGGATTTCCGCCTGTACATACATCATCAAATGCTGACTGGGCAAGTGCCGGCAAATCTTCTTCCTTAACGCCTATTTCGTGAAGTTTTTCAGGGATTCCTATATCCTTTGAAAGCTTCTTTACAGCATCAACAGCGGCTTTTCTGTAAGCAGATTCGTCCATGCCTGTAGTATCAACTCCCATAGCCTGTGCGATATATTTGAACTTATCGCCTGTATATTCAGCATTGTATTCCATAACATATGGAAGCAGTACAGCATTAGCAATGCCATGAGGAGTATCATAGAAAGCACCAAGAGGGTGAGCCATTCCATGAACAACACCAAGACCAACATTTGAAAATCCCATACCGGCAATATACTGACCGAGAGCCATATCCTCCCTGCCTTTAGCATCATTTTCAACAGCAGAACGAAGTGAACGTCCGATAATCTCGATTGCCTTGAGGTGCATCATATCAGTAAGCTCCCATGCACCAAGAGTTGTATAGCCTTCAATTGCATGAGTAAGAGCGTCCATACCTGTGGAAGCTGTAAGCCCCTTAGGCATTGATGACATCATATCACTGTCAACAACTGCCACAACAGGTATATCATGCGGGTCAACGCAGACGAATTTTCTCTTTTTTTCCTCATCGGTAATTACATAGTTTATAGTAACTTCAGCAGCAGTGCCGGCAGTTGTAGGAACTGCTATAATCGGAATGCTCGGATTGGGAGTATCAACTGCACCCTCAAGAGATGTAACATCAGAATATTCAGGATTTGCGATTATGATACCGATAGCCTTTGCAGTATCCATGGCAGAACCGCCGCCGATAGCAACGATTGAATCAGCCTGAGCCTTTTTAAATGCCTCAATACCGTTTTTAACTACTGCAACTGTCGGATTAGCTTTTACATCAGAGAATATTTCAAAAGGCAGTCCTGCTTTTTCCATAAGAGCAGTAACTTTCTGAGCAACATTGAATTTGATAAGGTCGGGGTCAGTAACGATAAGAGTTTTACTAAAACCTCTCTTTGTGATTTCATTTATGATTTCGGAAATACAACCTGCTCCGAAATATGAGGTTTCATTAAGAATCATTCTTGCCATAATAATATACGTCCTTTCAGTAAATATTTTTTTTCGTTTCAGAATGTAATATAATTATAACATAATATTTTAAAAAATGCAAGTATTTTTAGTAAAAATCATATATTTTGTGCGTTATTATCTTAAAATGTAAAATTGAATTTTAATGTGATAGTTAAAAATTAAATAGGTATTGACATATACAGTAAAAATAAGATATAATTCAATTAAAGTATAATAAGCCTTAAAGGGCGGAAAGGTAGCGGCTGAAAAATGAAAAAAGCATATTTTATATTTAATCCTCATTCGGGAAAACAGAACAGTCGTGATTCACTTCGACTGCATATAATATCTGTAATTGACAAAATAACAAAAGCAGGCTATGAAGTAATGGTAAGACCTACTCAGTGTCAGGAAGACGCATACATCTCGGTAAAGGATATATGCGGAAGAAATGAATTTGATATTATAGCCTGTTCGGGCGGTGACGGTACATTAAATGAGGTTATCCACGGCATGATGGAATCAGAAAACAGACCTCCTGTATTGTATATGCCGACAGGTACTACAAATGATTTTGCAAGCAGTATGGGAATACCGAAAAATCCTGATGAAGCCTGTGAAAGCATTAATGCAGGCGGAATATATTCATGTGACATATGCAGCTTCAATGACAAATTTTTTACATATGTAGCAGCATTCGGAGCATTTATAGAAACAGTATATGAAACTCCTCAGCAGATTAAAAATGTACTCGGACACGCCGCATATATCCTTGATGCAATAAAGAGAATACGAACGCTTGAAAATTCATATCATCTGAAAATAACATATGATGACAAAACAATTGAAGATGATTTTGTGTTCGGAATGATAACAAATTCAACATCGGTCGGCGGAGTTATATATACATCATCAGATGTATCACTCAATGACGGACTTTTCGAGGTTACGCTTATAAAGAAGCCTACAATGCTGATTGAATTTCAGAATATAATGACCGCATTGTTCAGCAAACAGCGTGATATTGATAAATCCGAATCGAAATATATAATTTCATTCAAAGCGTCATCAGCAGAAATTCATTGTGATGAGGAGTTTGCATGGACGCTTGACGGCGAATACGGCGGAAAAGAAAAGGATATAACTATAAAAAATAACAGAAAAGCGATTGATTTTATAGTGAATACATCACTTGCATAATGAGATTTTATTATAGGAAACAAGGTGACAAATCAGAATTTTTAGGAGATTACAAGATATGTTTTTGTTTAAAAAACCAGAGTACAAGTATATGGAAATGTGCTTTATAGTAGATGATTTTTCAACTCATGAATCCGACAATGAAAGATGCTTAATAGATATAGAAGCATACGGGGCAATAGATGGAAAAATAAAATATTGTTATTCGAGTTTTTCACTGAAAAATCAGAAAATGTATGAAAACGGCGATTTCGAAAGTATGCTTAATTTACTTCGTAATCCTGATAATAAGAAAGTTTTGATTGAATTGAAATACAAAAACGGTAAATTAAAAGATTTTAGGTTAAAAACGGACAGTCTTGCAAAGGCATATAACGACGAAAGGTTTTTACAACTTGAATTAGCAGGTTGGGGACTAAACGATAAAAGCTGTAAAGATTGATAACTTACAGTTTGCCGAACAAAGTTAAAATAATGTGAGTTCGATGAAAAATAAATGACATAAAAATAAAAGTTTTGGTCAAGCTTTTTCAAAAGCTTGCGGTTTCCAAAGGCAGAGCCTTTGGTCGCCGTCCGCAGACGGCGAAACTCCAAGGGGTGCGGGGGCGAAGCCCCTGCCCAATCATACTAAAAAAGTTTTTTGTCAAACTTTTTCCAAAAAAGTTTGTGCGAACGCAGTTCGCAAAACAGGAACAATAAAATTACCAGTAAATCATAACGGGCGACCAATGGTCGCCCCTATAAAAATACAAATGATGTTTAATTGTTCATTGTATAGAAAAATCTATCGCTTATATGAACTTGAGTTATAACACTATAAAAATATTATGCAAGGGCGACCAATGGTCGCCCCTACAGAAATAAATTATCGAACCCACGTTAATTTACAGTTTTATTAAAATACTCCGTTTATTACATCAATAGGGTTTGAATATCCGCCGTTTCTGATTATTTCAAAATGCATATGAGGTTCGTCTTCACATTCAATTTCACAGGTATTACCGATAGTACCTATAACAGTACCGCCTTTTACCTCGCTTCCTGCTTCAACAGCTGCGTCCTGACTTAATCCGCAGTATCTTGCAGTAATGCCGTTTCCATGGTCAATGGTAATACATATGCCCCATAATGCCTCATTTGTAACCTCGGTGACAGTGCCGGAATATATAGCTTTTACCTCTGTGCCGATATCTCCTGAAATATCTATTCCGTTATGAGTCTGCCATGCTCCCGTTGTGGCAGATTTTACAAGCTCGCCGTTGCTGAAAGGATTTACAACGCTTCCGCTGTCAACAGGGAATATGAATGAGGAATGTATTTTTTCCTGCGGTACAGGTGCGGCAGTCTGAATATTTTCAGCATCAGTCTGTACGGGAGTTGTTTCAGGTGCAGTCTGTATCATATCTGTTTCAGCCGGCGGCTGTTCAGTTGATACAGGCTGATTATTTTTAGGTATATCCGTCTGCAAACCAATAACCTTATCATATTTATCGTCTTCTGATGAGCTATGGATATTGATTTCACTTCTGCTGATTGTATCAAGCTGATTGCTTAATCTGTCAGCGGTCTGTGCATATGCAAAATAGCAGGCAAATCCGACCATTGCAACGCATATGCATAAAGCTGTGTAAAAGCTTTTTGTATTTGATTTTTTTCTGCTTGTTCTGTTTTCGTTCATATAAGAACACCTCCGATATTATTTTGAACGCATTTTTCCGTATATATACAATTAAAGAAAATTTTATATGCGTAAAATTTATAACATGGGAGGGAGTAATATTTTTTATTATTGGGAATAGAATATAAATATTTAATATAAACAATGCTTTGAAAGGAATATGCCTATGTTTATTGATTTGATAATCGCAGCAGTTAAAAATCTGATTTTCTGGGGATTGAATGTTGATAATACAGTTATATTCCCCAAACCGCTTTCAAAATCAGAGGAGCAGGAATATTTCAGAAGAATGCATGAAATGAATGATATGTCTGCAAAAAATAAGCTGATAGAACATAATTTAAGGCTTGTTGCACATATTATAAAGAAATACTATTCTAATTCAGGTGACCAGCAGGAATTATTTTCAATAGGTACAATAGGACTTATCAAAGCCGTTTCCACTTTTGATTATACCAAAGGTACAAAGCTGGTTACATATGCGAGTAAATGTATTGAAAACGAGTTGCTTATGCACTTCAGAGCGTCAAAGAAATCAGCAGGAGATGTGTATATTGATGACCCAATAGATTCGGATAAGGACGGAAATCAGATTAGTCTTATAGATATAATATCTGACGGTGAAAACCTTACAGATAAGGTTGATTTGATAATACGCTCAAAACAGCTTTATCAGTTTATAAGAAAATGTCTTGATGAAAGGGAACTTGAGATAATATGCCTCAGATACGGCATATACGGGAATTCTCCGCATACGCAGAAATCAGTTGCAGAAAAACTTAATATATCCCGTTCATATGTTTCACGAATTGAAAAAAAAGCATTGCTGAAGCTTCGTGAAATGTATGAAAAAACGCCGTACTGCTGATAATTATTCAAGCCCTGTATGGTTATAGTATCTGTTGCGGTATTCAAGCGGAGTGATGCCGCATTCAGTATGAAATTTTGTAATGAAATGGCTTTGAGATGAGAAAGCGAGAAGCTCGGATATTTCACTGCAGCTGTAATCGGAAAATTTAAGCAGATTCTGAGCAGTTTCGATTTTTCTTTTTATTATATACCGGCTTGCAGAGCAGCCTGTTTCATTTGCAAATAGTTTTGAGAAATATGTTTCATTAAGTCCGAGATAATCAGATATATCATGTATTGTTATACGGCAGTGAAGATGCGAATTTATATAGTCAATGCTTTTTATGATATGCTTTGAAAATATATTTCTGCTGATAAGCCTTACCATTGTTTCGGTATATTCGATGCACATTGAACTGTGCAAGCTTACTATATCATCAATCGAACGGCATTTGTCAGCCTTTTTTATATAGAAATCAGACAGTTCATATGCTCTTGTATACTCCATTCCGCCTTCTGTGCAAAATCTTGCAAGCATTGATGCGGTGATTACAAAATGATATTTCATACTCTGCACATTATCATCAGAGAGAGGAGTATTTATATTTTCTCGGAACTGATTTAATTTAAGAATTTCTTTTATCTCATTGATTTTTCCGTTTTTCACAAGTGTATAAAATTTCATTTCCTGATTATAGTCAACAACATTGTTTTCAGTGTCGATATATTTTTTCAGAAGCTGAACCTTTCCTTTTTCACTTAACAAAATATCACCCCGTTTCTGCTTATTATATAACGTGAGTTCGACAGGTTTATTTATGCAGGTGCGAACTGCGTTCGCCCATTGT
>JBJEQS010000351.1:0-1524 GCA_051881875.1 Oscillospiraceae bacterium | reverse complement strand
AGTTTGAGCAAACGCAGTTTGCTGAACTGAAATTATGGATTTACAAGTAAATAAAAACTGGCGAATATAGTTCGCTATTACAAAATAAATCTATCGAACTCACGTTATTTAAAGTAATTACGGAGGATAATTTAAAATGAAAGAAATCAATATCAACGGAGCAGTTATGAAATGCTATCCGCTTTGTGCAGCACAGAAGCTCCATTACTATACCGTAAGATATTCACCGGCACAGGTGCTCTGTATCGGAACAGGGCTTTATGTAAAACAGGACGTTGATTTTAATCTCCTTAAAAAAGCTATCTATGAGGCATACAAGAAATTTGATACAATGCGTCTGAGATTTACACAAGATGAGGACGGAACAGTATACCAGTATATCGTACCTAATGAAGAACGTGATATAGAATTCCGTGACTTCTCAAAATGGAAAGAAGATGCCATAAAAAAAGAAATGGAACGCTGGACATCAGTTCCTTTTGAAAGATTCAATTCGCCTATGAATAAAATTGTTATGGTAAAAATGCCTGACGGATATAACGGTACTTATATGAAGGTTGACCATATGACAATGGATTCAAGTTCAATAGTGGGATTCAGCAGAACAGTTCTTGAAACATACAGCATAATGAAGTACAGAGCAAAAATAAAACAGGCTCCCGTAAAGCCTTTTATCCCGCAGCTTGAAAAAGACCTTGCATATGAGGCTGATTCTCCTGCAAAAATAAAAGATGAGGAATACTGGAAATCAGAAATTCAGAAAAGCGAACCGATATACACTGACTTTGCAGGTCAGGGCAGACTTCTCACCCAAAGACGTGAAAACAATAACCCGAATCAGCGTTATGCAATGGTTGTATCAAAAGACCCCACAGCTTCTATCGCCGTTTACCATCTTGAATATGAGGCATCTATGCGACTTATGAAATTCTGTGAGCTTAATAATGTATCTATGGCAAGTCTTCTTCTTATGGGTATGAGAACAGTTCTTTCAAAATTCAACGACAATGAAAAGGACGTTTCACTTAAAACCTGTGTTGCAAGAAGAGGAACTCTTTCGGAAAAATATTCCGGCGGTACAAGAATACATTTCTTTCCGCTCAGAACAATTATGGAACCTGAACTCACTTTCCTTGACGGCATAAGAATGATTCAGACAGAACAGAATAAAATATTCCGACACGCAAACTATGACCCGATTGAATATACTATGAAAAGAGGACAGTACTGGAAGTATCAGCCGGGAACAAGCTATGAAAGCATATCGCTTACATATCAGCCGCTCACTATAACCAAGGATACTCCTGAAATGCCGAATATTCCTTATAAGAGTTACTGGTATTCAAACGGAGTAGCCGCACAGCCTTTATATCTGACTGTAATGCACCGCCCTGAAGATAATGGTCTTAATTTCAATTTTGAATACAGGGTTGATGCTGTTACAGATAAGGAAATGGAATATTTCTATTACTATCTCTGCCGTGTACTCTTCAGAGGAATTGAGGACGAAACAAGAACTATCGG
>JBJEQS010000350.1:0-6375 GCA_051881875.1 Oscillospiraceae bacterium | reverse complement strand
TACAATGGGCGAACGCAGTTCGCACCTGCATAAATAAACCTGTCGAACTCACGTTTATTATATTCTGCATTGGCAAAAACTTTTGATTTTGTTTTTAGTGTTTTGCCGCTTATGGTATAAATGTTTCAGAGGATATTGATATCCCGCCTGATGATGTAAGGATATTGTGAACAGCGGGGAAAGCATCATCAGTACAGACAATTGAAAGAACCGCCGATTTTATCATATTGGATTCGTCAGTGCTGTAATTTGGAGATATTACTGCCTGAGTATAATAATTGTTTGTTGTAACTGCGGTAGGAAGCAGACGAAAATGATAATCATTGTTATGCGATGATTTGCTTTCGGCAGATGATATGATTTTTATTTTTCGTATTCCCTTGATATTTTTTCTCAGCTTTATTGATGCCATTTCAGCATAATCAAAATTTTCAAACTCTGCTTTTATGAGTTTAAGCATATAAAAACAACTCCTTTTTGTTTATCATTAATAAATCTGACCATAAATCTGAGAAAAATTCACCTATATATAAAAATATTTTATGAAATTATTGCCTTAATCCGAAAAATAGGGTATAATATAGAGTGCGTATCTTTGGAAAGGACTGATTTTATGGATATAAGACCAAAGGATATACTTACCATGAAGAAAAATCATCCATGCGGAAGCAATGAGATGTATGTGATAAGAGCCGGTATGGACTTTAAACTCCGATGTGTTAAATGTTCTCGTGAATTCATGGTTCCAAGAGTAAAGATTGAGAAAAATATTAAAAAAGTGGTTCACGCCGATGATACATGAAGCGGATTTCCATAGCAATACTTAATACATTCGCATATTGTTTATATACTAAAGAAAAGGATTGATATACAGATGTTTGAAAAACTGAAATTTACCGAACAGCGTTATGAGGAAATAAATGAAAAATTATCCGATGTAAACGTTGTAAACGATAATAAGCTTTATACACAGCTTATGCGTGAACATAAAACACTTACTCCGATTGTTGAAAAATTCAGGGAATACAAAAAGGCAGAGGAAAATTTCAACGAGGCAAAGGAACTGCTTGATGGCGGTAATCTGGATAAGGATTTCAAGGAAATGCTCCAGATGGAATATGATGAGTCAAAGGAGCTTATGGATAGCATAACAGAGGAGCTGAAAATACTCCTTCTCCCGAAAGACCCCAATGATGACAAGAACGTTATTATCGAAATAAGAGGCGGTGCAGGCGGTGAAGAAGCTTCACTCTTTGCAAATTCACTTTACAGAATGTATACAATGTATGCAGAAGCAAAACGCTGGAAGATTGATGTGCTCAATTCCAATCCTACAGAACTCGGCGGATTTAAGGAAATAAGCTTTTCAGTTGAGGGCGAAGGTGCATATTCACGTTTCAAATATGAAAGCGGGGTTCACAGAGTTCAGAGAGTTCCCGAAACCGAATCACAGGGCAGAGTTCATACCTCAACAGTTACAGTAGCCGTACTCGTTGAAGCTGATGAGGTTGAGCTTGAAATAAATCCGACAGACCTTAAAATAGATGTTTTCAGAGCAAGCGGTGCAGGTGGTCAGCATATCAACAAAACAGAATCCGCTGTAAGAATTACACATCTTCCGACAGGAACAGTCGTTGAATGTCAGGACGAAAGAAGTCAGCATAAAAACAAGGATAAGGCTATGAAAATTCTACGTTCAAGGCTCTATGAGGCATTACAGCAGGAACAGAATGACAAGATTGCTTCCGAGCGTAAAATGCAGGTAGGCTCAGGCGACCGTTCAGAGCGTATCAGAACATATAATTATCCGCAGGGCAGACTTACAGACCACAGAATAGGTCTTACTTTATACAGACTTGAAGATATTCTCAACGGAAATCTTGATGAAGTATTTGATGCTCTTGCAACAGCCGACCAGGCGGCAAAGCTTGCTATGCAGAAAGATTAATTGAATGACTATGGAAACAAAGATTATATCGTCAGATAATGAAAGCCTTGCATTTGCGGCAGAGCTGATAAGAAAAGGCATGGTTGTTGGTATGCCTACAGAAACGGTATATGGACTTGCGGCTGATGCAACAGATGAAAATGCAGTTAAAAAGATATTCGAGGCAAAGGGCAGACCATCAGACAATCCGCTTATAGTCCATATATGCAGTATGGATATGATAGAAAATATAGCACATGATATACCCGAAGCGGCATATCGTCTGGCAGAAAAATTCTGGCCCGGACCGCTTACAATGATACTTCCGAAAAATGACGTTATTCCGTCCGTCACATCAGGCGGACTGGATACAGTCGGAGTAAGAATGCCGCTTTCCGAATGTGCAAGGGAATTAATAAGACTGTCAGGAAAGCCGATAGCCGCACCGTCAGCAAATCGCTCAGGTTATCCAAGTCCTACATCAGCCATGCACGTTTTTAATGACATGAACGGAAGAATCCCTGTTATAATTGACGGCGGAGAATGTCAGGTCGGAGTTGAATCAACAGTAATATCCTTTGATGATGAAAATACTGTACGCATACTCCGTCCGGGACGCATCACTGAAACTGATATAGCCGCAGTAGTGCCGAATGTTATACTTGACAGGGCAATAACCTCTGAAGTAAAGGCAGGACAGAAAGTTGCATCTCCCGGCATGAAATACAAGCATTATTCACCAAAGGCAGATGTTGCCGTTGTTGACGGCGATGATGAATCATTTATGAAATTTGCGGCTGAAAATCAGGGTGATAAGGTATATTTTCTTGTATTTGGAAATGATATTGATATTAAAAATTCATACTCCTATGGAAAGGACAGCATTGAGCAGGCACATAATTTATTTTCACTGCTGCGTGAGCTTGATGAAGCAGGAGCAGAGAGAATATATGTCCGTATGCCCGAAAAAACAGGGGTTGGACTTGCAGTATATAACAGGCTTATAAGAGCGGCAGGATTTGAGGTGATAACGTTATGAACAGTCTTGAAGGGGTAATGGTCGTGGGACTTACAGGACAGACAGGTGCAGGAAAAACCACTGTATGCAGGGTATTCAGGGAAAACGGATTTGCTGTTATAGATGCTGATATGGTATCAAGATATGTGGTTGAAAAGGGAAAGCCATGTCTTGCAGAGCTTGCAGATATATTCGGTGAGGATATACTCCTTGAAAATGGTGAGCTTAACCGCCGCAAGCTTGGCAGAATGGTATTTTCAGATAAATCAAAACTTGAGATACTAAACAGCATATGCTGTCCGTACATAACTGGTGAGATACTTGAAAGAATAAGAGCATTTGCCGATGAGGACAAAAAACTCATACTTCTTGATGCACCAACATTATTTGAAAGTCGTGCAGATGATTTCTGCGAAATAATCATATCGGTTATCGCACGGAAGGAAAACCGTCTTGCAAGGATTATGGAGAGGGACGGTCTTTCCGAGGAGGACGCTTTAAGGCGTATGGAATCCCAGCATGATGAGGAATTCTTTGTAAAACATTCGGAGTTTATAATCAAGAATAATAAGGATATAAATAATCTTTACAGTATTTCAAAGGAAGTTTCTGACAAGGTAAGGGATTATTATAATAAAAAGATAAAATTAGGTTAATAATAATCAATTATATAAGAAAGGGTTGATTTTCATGGCTGATGAAAAGAAAAATGAAGTAAAGGAACTGAAAAAATCGCTTTTCTATGAAAAGAAAAATGCAGGTGTTATTCTTGAAGATGATGAAATCAGGAAATGTGATGATTTCTGTGAGGAATATAAGAAATTTCTTAATATTGCAAAGACAGAACGTGAAGCAGTTAAATATATGCTTGGCTATATAAAGGATAAAGGATTTGTTGAATACAAGGCAGGCATGAAGCTTAAAGCAGGCGATAAGATTTACAGATGCAACAGAGAAAAGGCACTTATACTTACTGTTATCGGTGAAGAACCGATTGAAAACGGTGTGAGAATATGTGCGGCACATATTGATTCCCCAAGACTTGATATGAAACAGTGTCCGCTTTACGAGGATGCAGAGCTTGCACTTTTCAAAACACATTATTACGGCGGAATAAAGAAATATCAGTGGACAGCGATACCGCTTTCACTTCATGGTGTTATAGTAAAGTCCGATAATACCAAGGTTACAGTAAATATCGGCGAAGATGAAAATGACCCCGTATTCTGCGTAACAGACCTTTTGCCGCATCTTGCAACGGAACAGGTAAAGCGTACTCTTGCAAACGGCATAAAAGGCGAGGAACTGAATATCCTTATCGGTTCAAGACCATTCAGAGCAGATGAGGGCAGTGAACTTGTAAAGCTTAACATAATGAAGATACTTAACGAAAAGTATGGAATATGTGAAGCAGATTTTCTTTCAGCAGAGCTTGAAGCAGTACCGGCATTCAAGGCAAAAGACCTTGGATTTGACAGGAGTATGATTGCAGCATACGGACATGATGACAGAGTATGTGCATATACAGCATTTATGGCAGCTATGAATGCTGAAAATCTGAAAAAGACATCTGTAACAGTTCTCACCGATAAGGAAGAAACAGGTAGTGATGGAAATACCGGTCTTTGCTCATCATATCTCAGATTTTTCATAGATGACCTTGCAGAAGAATTCGGAACAAGCGGAAGAACAGTTCTTTCACATTCAGAATGTCTTTCAGCTGATGTAAATGCAGCATTTGACCCGACATTCCCTGATGTACTTGAAAGGCGTAACTGCTGCTATCTGAATTATGGAGTGGCAGTTACAAAATTTACAGGTGCAAGAGGAAAATCAGGCACATCAGATGCTTCAGCGGAATTTGTAGGTCGTGTAAGAAATCTTCTTGACAGGAATAATGTAATATGGCAGACAGGCGAACTCGGCAAGGTAGATATGGGCGGCGGTGGAACAGTTGCGGCATATATTGCGAATATGGACGTTGATACAATAGATGTTGGCGTACCTGTACTTTCAATGCACGCACCATATGAAGTGGTATCAAAGATAGACACCTATATGGCATACAGAGCATTTCTTGTATTTATGCAGGATTAATAAGCATATTTTCAGTGTTTTGTTTTATCCAAGCGGTCGGGCAGGTAAAAAAGATTTTATTAAGCTAAATCCGGAAATAGAAGTTTTTGTCCAGCTTTTTTCAAAAAGCTGGTTGTTTCTAAAGCCAAAGCCTTTGGTCGCTCGAATGAGCGAAACAGGGGTGTGGGGACGGAGTCCCCGCCCTTCAATCGTTCAAAAAAGTTTGTGCGAACGAAGTTCGCAGAACAGGTACAATAAAACTTCCAGTAAACCATAACGGGTAACCAATGGTCGTCCATACACAAAAATAATTCTTTCACAAAAATGACAAGTCCCTTTGAGCAATCAAAGGGGCTTTTTGTATATTATTCCAAAACTTATATTATGTATTTCAATCGACAAAAAATCCATTCGGACAGTATTATAATAAAAATCAGAGCAGGGCGGGGAGTGATGTGAAATATATATTTATATTGATGTGCTTATAGTGCTTAATATTTACATAACATATTTTCTGCTTCTGGCGACATCAAAAATATCGCATACACCGCTTAAAACAGCAAGATGCATATCCGCCTCGGTTACGGGCGGTCTTTTTTCATTGATGCTACTTATACCCGATGTAAATTATTTTCTGAATATACTTTTCAAATTCATAGCATCTGTTGTAATAATTGCAGTGGCATTTGGTATAGGTATGGGAATGAAATATACATTCAGGCTTGTGCTGTGGTTTTATGCGATAAATTTTATATTTGCAGGGATTATACTTTCACTGAGATATGCATTTTCGCTGTCATTTGTAAAATTCAGCAATTCATATTTTTATATGGATTTTTCAATTTTAAGCCTTGTCATATTTACAGCGGCGGCTTATGGATTAATATGCATTGTGAGGTATATGACGGATAAAAGCGTTGTTTCAGATGGGGTTTATAAGGTCATAATAAAGCATAACAATGCAGTTATATCAATTGAAGCAATAGCAGATACAGGAAATTCTCTGGTTGACTGCCTTAGCGGAAAGCCGGTTATAGTATGCGGAAAGGATGAAATAGAAAAAATAGTTGAAATTCCTGAGATGTCAGGCATAATGGAATACGGCGGATACAGTGATATTCTGAAGAATTTCCGGCTGCTGCCATATTCGACAATAGGTGAAAGCGGAATAATTCCCGTTTTTTCACCTGATGAAATAATTATCAAAGAGGAAAAGACAAAGAAAATCAGGCAGGCAGATGCATTGATTGGGATAAGCAATAAAAAAATAAAGGCCGTTTTTAATCCGAAAATATTAAGATAACGTGAGTTCGATAGATTTATTTTGTAATGGCGAACTATATTCGCCAGTCTT